>CAUHBX010000329.1 GCA_959604475.1 uncultured Eubacteriales bacterium | reverse complement strand
ATTGATAGGGGATTGATAGGTGGCAGCACAGTACTTATGCTGCTTGCACTGCTGGAGGAAAAGGACTGTTATGGATATGAAATAATTAAGGAGCTTAAGGAAAGAAGCGACAGTACATTTGAATTCAAAGAAGGAACGCTGTACCCGGTTCTTCACCGTATGGAAGATTCCGGACTTGTAAAGTCTTACAGGAAAGAAGCGGAAAATGGCAAAACAAGAAAATACTATAGAATTACGGCCGTTGGTATAAAACGTCTTGAAAACGAGAGAAGTCAGTGGAAAGTGTTTACCCGCTCTGTAAATAGGGTTATAGGGGGTGGCAGCCATGCCTTTTCCTGAAATTAACGATTTCATAGATAAAGTGCTTGGACATGTCAAATTTTCATATGACCATGAAAATATAAGACAGGAGCTGCAGGAGCATATCGAAGATATGATGGATGATTTATGCGGTAATGGCATAAGCGAGGCTGAGGCCGTAAGCCTAGCTGTAATTAACATGGGAAACCCTAATGACATAGGAAAAGAGCTCAATAACCCTGTGCTTGGTTTTGTATGGTTTATATCAAGGAAAATTGCCGCTGTAATTATTGCGATACTTTTAGTTGAGGCAGTGAGTGACGGATATAGTTTTATAAGGTCGCTTGTTGACGGCTACGGCGTAACTCAGTCAAAAGGAGAAGTGGTCTATTCGGTGAAATCCGGTTATGAAACAATGCTTGACGATATGCACATAAAGATTGACGAGGTTGTTTACTATGATGATGAAACGATGGAGGTAAGGTACATAACATGGAAATCGCCTTTTGCCACCAGTATAGACTGGACGTTCAATTTAGCAACTAATTGCTTTTATGACGAGAAGGGCAATAACTATTTTTCTTCTGGCGGCGGAAGCGGACCTGGGCCGATATTTAAGCACCAGATGTTCTTAGAGGATTTTCCAAGGACTGCCGAAAAGCTTATTATTGACTATGACTATAACGGCAGGGTAATCTACTGTGAAATACCACTGAAAGGGAGGGCTGTAGATGGCACTTCTTAAAAAATTCAACTCATTGAGCAGAAAAAAACAGACTGCTGTGTTTATGGTGATAATTTTGATGTTTGTTTTTGGGGAGCTTGGCGGTTTTAAACGGGTTTATACATCTCCTGAGGCTGTTCTATACGCATGTGAAAAGGGACTGCATTATGGACCCTCAGAAAAAATACTGCATATTGAAAAGAATGGAAAAAATGCTCTGGTAATAGGAAAATGTGATGGAGGGCTATCTTCTGTCAGAGCAACTAAGAGCTTTTTGGGAACATGGACAATGGGGTATGACGGAGACGGTACTGCTATTGAAGGTTTGTGCCCAGTTGACAATACAGATGCTTGGTATGACGAAAAATTTAATCTGGCATATGGAATAAGCCTTGATAAAAGGACAGAAAAGGTAAAAGTGACACTTGGCGACTGGGAAATGCCGGTGCTGGAATTTATAGCCGAGGTTGATGAGGACGGCTTCTTTTTTGACAGTATGCCATATTTTAATTATGACGGCGAGCTTTTTAATATACATGCTGTTGGAATAGAGACATATGATAAGGACGGAGAAATATTATATTCATCCAGCGTTAATGGCGTAGAGGAATTTGACTCAGACGGCAATTTGATTTATAGTAGTTTAGATAATCGCCGGGGAGATGATAACATTGAATAAAAATCTTTCATTATATGTACACATTCCGTTTTGCATAAGGAAATGCTTTTATTGTGATTTTCCATCTTTTGGGGGAATGGAAAACTATTATCAAGATTATATTAAATGCCTATGCAGGGAGATTGAAGATATGTCTGCCGATTTTTCCGACAGAACGGTTAATACGGTGTTTTTTGGCGGAGGAACGCCGTCCGTATTGCCTGCCCGCTTGCTTGGCAAGGTGATTGATACAATCATAACTAAGTATAATGTTGCCAATAATGCCGAAATCTCTATTGAGACAAATCCGGGGACGCTAAATGCCAAAAATCTTTCAGAAATGAACAGCATGTATTTTAATAGACTAAGTATAGGGCTGCAGGCTTGGCAGGACAGGCTGTTGGAAAAGCTGGGCAGAATTCATACTGCAAAGGAGTTTGAAAAAAATTTTTGTCAGGCCAGAGATGCAGGCTTTAAAAATATTAACGTAGATATTATGTTCTCTCTTCCGGAGCAGAGCTTTGACAACTGGCAGGAAACTATAGAAAATGTCGTTAGGCTTAAACCAGAGCATATTTCCTCCTACAGCCTTATAATAGAAGAAGGAACACCTTTTTATGATATGAATGAAAGGGGATTAATTAAAGAGGCGGATGAAGAGCTCGACAGAAAAATGTATTATTTAGCAAATGAAATGCTGGCTGATAAAGGCTACGGCAGATATGAAATAAGCAACTACGCTAGAAAAGGTTTTGAATGCAGACATAATATCGTGTATTGGAGAACAGAAGAATATAAGGGATTCGGATTAGGGGCCCATTC
>CAUHBX010000328.1 GCA_959604475.1 uncultured Eubacteriales bacterium | reverse complement strand
ATGGAAGCAGATTGAAAGGGATATTCAGCTTGTCAAGGAAACAGGCTGCGCATACCATGTGTGCCATATTTCCACTAAGGAGAGTGTTGAGCTAATAAGAAGCGCAAAGGCAGACGGCGTTGATATAAGCTGTGAGACTGGCCCGCACTATCTTGTCTTTAACGATATGGATTTAAAGGATGAAGGCCGTTTTAAGATGAACCCTCCAATCAGGGACGAGAGCGACAGGCTGGCGCTTATTGAGGGGATAAAGGACGGTACTATTGAGTTTATCGCAACTGACCACGCGCCGCATACAGCCGAGGAAAAAAATAAGGGACTTAAGGGAAGCCTGATGGGCGTTGTCGGACTGGAAACAGCCTTCCCTATAGTTTATACTGAACTTGTGAGAACAGGAGTTATAAGCCTTGAAAGGCTGATGGAGCTTTTAAACACAAACGCGCAGAAAAGGTTTGGAATAGGTACAAGCATTGCCTGCGGACAGCCTGCGGATATTACAGTGTTTGACCTTGACGCCAAGTATATGGTTGACCCGGAAACATTCCTGTCCAAGGGAAAGAGCACGCCTTTTGAGGGACGTCAGGTCTATGGGAAGTGCCTGATGACAATGGTGAACGGGAATATAGTCTATAAAGCTTGATAATATATGGGGATGTGAAATTTATGAAGCAAAGCGTTTTTTCGGTAAAAGAAAATATTAAAATCGCTGAAAATACTTATAAAATGGTGCTTGCCGGTGATACGTCTGCAATTAGGGGGCCGGGGCAGTTTGTGAACATAAAGCTTGATGGCTTTTACCTTCGCAGGCCAATATCTGTATGCGATTATGAGGACGGCATCCTTACAATAATATATTAAGCCGTCGGCAGGGGAACGGAGTATATGGCAGGGCTTGATAAAGGCGTGCAGCTTGATATACTTATAGGGCTTGGAAACGGCTACGACCTTTCAAAAAGCAGGGACTTGCCTCTGCTTATAGGCGGCGGCGCGGGAGTCCCTCCAATGTATTGCCTATGCAGGAAGCTGATAGGCGAAGGCAAAAGGCCAACAGTAATTATGGGCTTTAACGGGTCTGATGAAATATTTTATGAAGATGAGTTCAAATCTCTCGGAGCAAACGTAATTATCGCAACGGCTGACGGAAGCTCCGGAGTAAAGGGCTTTGTAACGGACGCCGTAAATGGTCTTGAATACAGCTATGTTTACACATGCGGACCGGAGCCAATGCTTAAGGCTGTCTATAATAAAATAAAAACGAGCGGACAGTTCAGCTTTGAGGAAAGGATGGGCTGCGGCTTCGGCGCGTGCATGGGCTGCAGCTGTGAAACAAAATACGGAAACAAAAGAATATGCAAGGATGGGCCTGTTCTGGAAAAGGAGGAGATAATATGGTAAATACAAAGGTCACATTGAGCGGACTGGAGCTTGACAACCCGATTATCCCTGCCAGCGGTACCTTTGGCTACGGCTATGAGTTTGCTGAGCTTTATGATATAAATATTCTGGGAAGCTTCTCCTTTAAAGGGACAACTAAGGAGCCCCGCTTTGGAAATCCGACCCCAAGAATAGCCGAATGCCCAGTTGGAATGATAAATTCCGTTGGACTGCAGAACCCGGGGATAGACAGGGTAATTTCCGAGGAGCTTCCGAAGCTTAAAAAGTGTTTTAATAAAAAGGTTGTGGCAAATATCAGCGGCTTCTCGGTTGACGAGTACGCGTACTGCTGTGAAAGAATAGATAAGGAAGAACAGGTAGGAATTATAGAGGTAAACGTAAGCTGTCCTAACGTCCACAACGGCGGCATGGCCTTCGGAACATCGGCAGAGGCGGCTGCGGAGGTTACAAGGGCCGTAAAGGCCGTAACGACAAAGCCCGTTTATATAAAGCTCAGCCCCAATGTAACCGATATAGTAAAGATTGCCAAGGCCTGTGAGGACGCCGGGGCGGACGGAATAAGCATGATAAACACACTGCTTGGCATGAGAATTGATTTAAAGACGAAAAAGCCGGTTGTGGCAAATAAAATAGGCGGCTTTTCAGGGACAGCGATATTCCCCGTTGCGCTCAGAATGGTGTATCAGGTGTATGAGGCCGTAAAAATTCCTATAATAGGAATGGGAGGCATTACAAGTGCCGAGGATGTAATTGAAATGATGCTGGCAGGAGCTTCTGCAGTCGAGGTCGGCGCGGCTAACCTGATTGAGCCGTATGCATGCAGAAATATAATCGGGGAGCTTCCTAAGGTTATGGAAAAATATAAAATAGAGGATTTAAAGAGCATTATCGGAGGTGCGCTCTGATGGGTAAGGATGTAATTATAGCTTGTGATTTTAACAGCGCGGAGGAAACATTTGATTTCCTTGACAGGTTCACCGGCAAAAAGCCGTTCGTAAAAATTGGAATGGAGCTTTTTTATGCTGAAGGGCCGCAGATTGTAAGGGAAATCAAAAAAAGAGGACATAAGATTTTTCTGGATTTGAAGCTGCACGATATTCCCAATACGGTTATGAAGGCGA
>CAUHBX010000327.1 GCA_959604475.1 uncultured Eubacteriales bacterium | reverse complement strand
CCGCCGCCGCCTACAACCATTACTCTCATATAACTGTCCTCCTATTAATGGTGGAAAAGTCTCATGCCTGTAAACGCCATAGCAATTCCGTACTTATCACAGCAGTCAATAACTATATCATCTCTCACAGAGCCACCGGGCTCGGCAATATAGTCTACTCCGCTTCTTCTTGCCCTTTCAATATTATCATCAAATGGGAAAAAGGCATCACTGGCAAGCGAAACACCTCTTATTAAACCGAGATAAGACTTCTTCTCCTCTTTTGTAAGCGGTTCGGGCTTTGCTGTAAAGTATTTATCCCAGCTATTAAGAAGCTCGCCGCTGTCTTCATCCGATATGTATTGGTCTATTACATTATCTCTGTCAGGTCTGCCGATTGCTTCCTTAAACGGCAGATTAAGAACCTTATCATGCTGTCTTAAATGCCAAATATCCGCTTTATTTCCTGCAAGGCGCGTACAGTGGATTCTAGACTGCTGTCCTGCTCCAACTCCTATAGCCTGTCCGTCTGCAGCGTAGCATACGGAATTTGACTGTGTGTATTTAAGTGTAATAAGAGCTATTATAAGGTCGCGTTTCGCGCCTTCGGGAAGCTCTTTATTTTTAGTAACTATGTTTGTTAAAAGTTCTCTGTTTATTTTAAAGTTATTTCTTCTCTGCTCAAATGTTATTCCAAAAACCTGTTTTGTTTCAACTTCATCCGGGATGTAATCAGCATCAATCTTTATAATATTAAAGCTTCCGTTCCTTTTGGATTTAAGAATTTCAATTGCTTCATCAGTATATCCCGGAGCTATAATTCCGTCCGATACTTCCCTTTTAATAATCTTTGCTGTTACAGCGTCGCATTCATCGCTCAATGCTATAAAATCGCCGAAAGACGACATTCTGTCTGTCCCTCTGGCTCTCGCATAAGCGCATGCAAGGGGAGATTCGTCAAGTCCCACAATATCATCTACAAAACATGCTTTTTTAAGCTTATCGCTAAGTTTTTCCCCAACTGCCGCGGATGTAGGGCTTACATGCTTAAAGGATGAAGCGGCGCACACGCCAAGAGCTTCTTTAATTTCCTTAACCAGCTGCCAATTGTTAAATGCATCAAGAAAATTAATATAACCCGGTCTTCCATTCAGTATTTCTATCGGAAGGTCGCTCCCATCAGCCATATAGATTTTTGAATGCTTCTGATTAGGATTACATCCGTATTTGAGTTCAAATTCTTTCATAATTGCTTCTCCTTTATAATCGGCATCACATAAGATTTTTATTGTACATTACTTTCTGGGTACATCCGTTCTCTAAATCAATATATCTTACGTAAAGAGAAATTTTATTGCTTTCGTTAAGGTTGTTCCAGATTTTCTGTGCAAATTCATCAATATCGTCGGAAATAGCAACACGCTCCGGTTCGCCCTGAAACGTCGGTATCGGGGTGCCATTACATTCATAGGTATGTATAAAATGCCCAAGCCCATTCATAGGCTTATAATCAAATGTGTAGCGCGCACACTGACTTCCTTCTGAATCCATTGATTTAAGTATGCTCATCGAATATAAAAAATCATTCTCATTAAAGGTCAGCATGCCGCTTATTCTAGGAGTATAATTTGGTGAGTCAGGCTCAAACTGACGCGTTTCAAGGGCTTCCTTAAACGTTTTGCCGTCCTTTACAAAATTATATATCGTGTCAGTCTGGTCACCGTTAGTAACTATAAGCTTATTGTCAACTGTTTTGATTGGCGAATAGATAATAAGGCTTGGGTCCTCCACCTTAGATATATCGTAAGGATAAATAGTTACATTTTCTCCTTCTTCCCTGAATATACGGTTACGGCTGTTCTCACTTCTTCCCATTATAAAATACGCGGTTACAGCCTGGCTGCCATCGGCTGTTTTTCCAATAACGATGCCCCTTCCGACATACTCATTGTGTTTTATGAGATCACCCATATCATTTATTTTATAAATGTCCATAGCCTTCTCCTTTTTCAGCAATTTCTCCGGCAACCTTTTCCGCAGCTGCCGGAAGAAGTATCCATTCAGCTTGTTCCATTACCCTTTTCTGCAATATTTCAGGGGTATCCCCATCTTCAATATTTACTGCCTTCTGAAAAATTATTTCTCCGCCGTCAGGCACCTCGTTTACAAAATGCACTGTTGCCCCTGTAACCTTCACTCCGTATTCCAAAGCCTTTTCATGGACATGCAGCCCATAGCATCCCTTGCCGCAGAATGAAGGTATAAGCGACGGATGTATATTAATAATTCTTCTAGGCCATTTTAGCGTAAAGTCTGCACTTAAAATACACATAAAGCCTGCAAGAACTATCATTTCTATCCTGTTTTTTTCAAGAACAGCATTCAGTTCTTCCTCAAACTTTGTCTGTTCTCCCTTTTTCTTCGTTATTACAGCCGTTTTTATACCAGTTGCCTCCGCTCTTTTAAGGGCATAGGCATCCTGGTTGTCGGAAATGACAAGCTCTATTTCACCGCTTATAAGCTTACCGTCCTTTTCAGCGTCAATTA
>CAUHBX010000326.1 GCA_959604475.1 uncultured Eubacteriales bacterium | reverse complement strand
AATTGATGACGCATACAGAGGAAAAGGGGCTGCCAGCGCCGCCTTCAATTTGATTCAAAGCTTATGCATAGAGAATGGGGTACACAGTATTAGGGTGGACACAGACGAGGACAATAAAATTATGCAGCATATAATACATAAAAATGGATTTGTATTCTGTGGGACAATAAACTTTGACAATAGCAAAAAAATAGCCTTTGAAAAAATATTTTAAAAAAGTCTGGAGCAATTTCGCTCCAGACTTTTTTATTCAATTCTTGGCATATTCCATTTAAATTTTGTCGCAAGAAGCCTGATTGCGATTGTTGTTCCGGCTCCTATAATCATGGCAACGTCCCTGTCGCATCCATATTTAAATAAATAATAGTACAATGCTCCTCCGGCAATTGTTGCAAGAGCGTAAATTCTCTTTCTCAGTACAGCGGGAAGCCTTTGACATAAAAGGTCTCGAATTATGCCTCCTCCTATGCATGTTGTCATAGCCATGAAGATACATAAGAACGCATTATCTCCATAGCCATGCTGTATACACCTTTGAACAGCGGTAACGGCAAACAGGCCTATACCAACAGCGTCAAACACGTTTACTATGCTGTCTATTTTCTCTACATTCCTGTAAAATCTGTCTTTGTCTATAAATGCAATTGTAAATACCAATAATGAGGCGATAACTGCCGTAACCGTATAAATCTTATAGGTAAACATTATCGGAGGAAATATGCCAAGAATTATATCCCTTATAACTCCTCCGCCAAGTGCTGTAAGAACGCCTATTAACGCAACACCGAATATATCAAGCCCGCGTTCTATTGCTACAACTGAACCGGATACGGCAAAAGCTACTATCCCAACTATTTCGACTAAAAGTATTATGGCGCTTTCCATTATAATCCTCCTAAAATTTAAGGGGAAGCCTGTTTAAAAAATATACTGTTTAAATCATATTAGAAATGAGTTCAATTTGCAAGGCCGTTTTCAGTATAATCTATGTAAACAGTAAATATTGTGTGATTTTGTAAAGTTGAAAAATTGAAAAACACATTATTTCAATTGACTGGAGTTGAGGGAAATTTCTAGCTTGTTGCCTTCTATATACTTTTTAAAGTATTAATGTTATCCTGCTAAACAAGGATACGAAATTCAAGTATGAAATCAAAAAAGGAAATTTGAATGTTGCCGTCAAGTACTAGTACGGATACATATACGGGCTCAGGCAGAGGCCGGAGGAAAAACAATTTCTAAGAGAAAGAGGGATAAGAGATGTTTGAAACAAAAGGCAAGAAGGCAAAAGAGTTACTGGCCTATTATCAGGCTAAACTGGATGAGGAAGCAAGACAGGCCAAAGCAGAAGGCAGACTTGTATGCTGGTCAGCTTCTGTAGCGCCTCCCGAAATGTGTGTTGCGATGGACATAGCTATGGTTTATCCTGAAACACATGCCGCTGGTATCGGTGCAAAGAAGGGTGCCCTCGACATGATTGATGTTGCCGACAGAAAGGGTTATTCAATTGACTGCTGTTCATATGGCAGAGTAAACATCGGTTATATGGAGCTTCTTAAGGAAGAAGCTGAGACAGGAGTTACTCCGGAGGCTCTTAAAAACTCACCTGCTTCAAGAGTTCCTCTTCCCGACCTTGTAATTACCTGCAATAATATATGTAATACACTTCTTAAATGGTATGAAAACCTTGCTGTGGTTCTTGATATTCCATGTATAGTAATTGATGTTCCGTTTAATCACACAATGCCTATACCTGAATATGCAAAGTCTTATATAGCTGACCAGTTCAGAAACGCTATATCACAGCTTGAGGTGATCTGCGGAAGACCATTTGACTACAAAAAATTCCGTGAGGTAAGGGAACAGACACAGCGCAGCGTATATCAGTGGAACAGAATTGCGGCAATGTCTCATTACAAACCTTCACCACTTAACGGCTTTGATTTATTTAACTATATGGCTCTTATTGTTTGTGCAAGAAGCCGTGATTACGCTGAAATAACATTTAAAGCTTTCGCTGACGAGCTTGAGGAAAACCTTAAAAACGGAGTTTACGCATTCAAGGGCAATGAAAAAACACGAATTACATGGGAAGGAATAGCAGTATGGCCTCATCTTGGACATACATTTAAATCCCTTAAAGGCCTCAACTCAATAATGACAGGATCGGCTTACCCAGGACTTTGGGATCTTCATTACGATGCTAATGACGAGTCTCTCCACTCAATGGCAGAGGCTTATACAAGAATTTACATAAATACATGCCTTGACAATAAGGTTGCGGTTCTGCTTAACATAGTAAACGGCGGACAGTGCGACGGTGTTGTATACCACCTTAACAGAAGCTGCAAGCTTATGAGCTTCCTTAATGTGGAAACAGCAGAGATAATCAAAGAGAAGACGGGAACTCCTTATGTAAGCTTCGACGGCGACCAGACAGACCCCCGCAGCTTCTCACCGGCACAGTTTGACACACGTGTTCAGGCGCTGGTTGAAATGATGGAACAGCAGATTGCCGAAAAAGCAGAGTAAG
>CAUHBX010000325.1 GCA_959604475.1 uncultured Eubacteriales bacterium | reverse complement strand
TAAAAGCACATTTACCCGACTTTGTTTTAGCGCAGGACATACATGCCACGCACGGATGTTTCATCGATTTTCCTACATGTACAATATGTGTATCTATTCCCTCGTCATTAAGAACCCTATCTATCTCACTTAAAGCCGTATATGTACAGCCTTTTTCGTGGGGGCTTGCATTAATCATCAATACTTTCATCATATCAGCTCCTTAATTTATTTGCCTATATTTTATCACTAAGCTAGCCTTCATACAATGACGATATTAAATAACTATATTTTTTTCTGCTTATTTATTGCCATTTTTCCTCAATTGTTGTATACTCGTTTGCAGTTTCAACATAAATTTTAAGACAACGGAGGTATTATCAATGTCAAAGCAGCTTAGAGCAGGACTTCTACTAACTCTTACCGCACTCATATGGGGAGCCGCATTTGTGGCCCAAAGCGTCGGAATGGATTATGTAGGCCCTTTTACATATCTGTTTTCAAGGAGCGTAATAGGAGGAATTGTGCTTCTTCCTCTATTAAAATATTCTTCAAAAAAAGAAACTCAGACCCAGTCTAAAGATGTTAAAACCCTTATAATCGGCGGTATATGCTGCGGCATAGCGCTTTTTGTTGCGTCCTCCTTTCAGCAGATAGGAATAAAATATACTACTGTAGGAAAAGCAGGCTTTATTACGTCTTTATATATGATTATTGTACCTATTATAGGCGTTATACTTGGAAGAAAGGCTCCTAAAAAAGTTTGGATTGCTGTTTTAATAGCTGTAATCGGGATGTATTTCCTTTGTATGAATGGGGAAAGCGGCATTAACAAGGGTGATGCCTTTGTATTGTGCTGTGCACTCGGATTTGCCTTCCATATACTGATAATTGACCATTTTTCGCCAAAGGTAAATGGGATTAAAATGAGCTGTATTCAATTTTGGATCTGCGCAGCTATAGCCGCAGTTCCAATGGTGATTTTTGAGAAGCCTAATATGAGCAGTATTTTAGAGGCATGGGCTCCAATACTTTATGCCGGGGCACTTTCATCCGGCGTAGGCTACACATTACAGATAATTGCGCAGAAGGATATAGACCCAACTGTCGCATCTCTTATATGCTCACTAGAATCAGTATTCTCCGTTTTATTTGGTTGGATACTGCTAAACCAGTCGCTTTCTGCAAAGGAGCTTTTCGGCTGTGCTCTTGTCTTTCTTGGTGTACTGCTTACACAGATACCTGAGAGGCAAAAAACTACATTAAATAATGAAGCTTAAAAATAGAGGGACCCCGTATGATAAAATCATACGGGGTTTTGATAGATTTCAGATAGCATTATTGGATTTTTAGCATGGTGTTAGTTTTATTTGGACAGAAATTCCCTTGGGGAGAAGGAATTCCTGTCCATTTTTATCCCCTCACGGCTTAGCCGTTTTGGAGAGAGGTGTGCTTAACCGATTGTTTCAACGAAGCTCTGTACTCTTGTTCTGATCTGCTCGAATGAATTTGCCTCCTGGTCAATTTCAATCATAAGGTTTTTAACTCCCGCGTCTTCAAACTGTTTGTAGTATACCGGATAATCCCATTCTTCAGGGTCACAGAACTTCATCATGCAAACGATTACGGCGTCTGCTCCCGTCTGTTTTTTCATATCCATAAGCATTTTGCCCCTTATTTTTTTCGTATCGGTGGCAACTGAGCACCCATACATGTTCTGCCATACCTTGGCCAGTCTGTATAAAGGAGCTGCTTCACCTGAGGGTACGTCTGCTCTTATCTGTCTTGATTCCTGAGCAAGATCATCGGCTACAATGGCAAGTCCGTTTTCCTTGAAAATATCAAGCACTTCATTGGGCTCTGCGAGGATACCCGTAAGTATGACTTTTTTACCTGTCCAAGGCTGTATCTCTGACTTTTTGATTTCCTCAATAAGTTCCTTTACAATTACTGTATGTTTAGCCTTATCCATAAACATTCTGGATTTGAATACGGCATGGCGAGCTACTGGGTCAACAACCTGAGGATAATCTGCCGCTGTCTTTACAAACTCACGCATTACTGCCCTGTTTTCATTGTAAACTGTAATTGCGTCCTCTATTGCTGCGTTTGTTATAGGTGCGCCTACAATCTGCTCAAGCTTATCCTTAACTATTTTATACTCCTCAACAAGGAAGAGGTTAGCTGATTCAAGACCTCTGTTCTGAGGATGCGTAAATGTAATTACCGGCGATGTTCCTTTCCATTTCTGGCTGAGGCACTTTAACGTGTCACATGGAACTGAGAAAACAACTGCTTCAAGCTCATCATAAGCGCCGCTGCACTGAAGCTCCATTACCTGCTGCATGATTGAACATGCGAAGGGAGGAAGATAAGCTCTTGCCTTTGATATGGCTTTCTGTCCGCCCCAAATTCCCATAGGAAGGCGTCCTGTTGCATATACAAGTTCTTCGGGAGCATACAGAGGCATAATTCCGATTGCGCCCTTTCCTGTTTCTTCTTTATAGTCATTCATGGCCTTTTTAGGGTCGGCCGCAATACCTTTTAACTGGTTTAA
>CAUHBX010000324.1 GCA_959604475.1 uncultured Eubacteriales bacterium | reverse complement strand
TACATCAGGCTCTTCCTTGTCTTTCTTGTCCTTCTTACTTACCTTGCCCTCTTCAAGTGAGTAGCTGCTTCCGCCGCTGGATTTCTTCTTTGTCAGGTCAGGCTTAGCTGTAACTTTTGCTTCTGACTGTCCTGTAATATAATCAAAAAGCTCCGTTGTCATTTCTGTATATACATTGCCATTGATTTTCCAACCATTAAAGGTATATCCCTTTACATTTATATCAGGAAACTCTGTTCCGTCAATAGCGTCCTGTCTTGTATAAGAAACATTCTTATATTTTTCTCCGTCCTCATCCTTGAAGTTAACGGTAACTGTCGCTGTATCATTAAATACTGTCATTTCGCTGAAACCGTTAGGATTTGTAAATGTAACCTTGTTATTAGCTAACTCCGCTTTGTAATAATATATTTTTGTACCGTGTACATGCTTTACAAATAAGTTTTCATTCACAAATACATCAGCAGGCACAGGAATTGTTACCTCAACCTCTTCTGTAATTGACATATCAGCTCCAGTTGTTAATGTTGCTGTTCCATCTCCTGCCTTGGCAATAACATCATATTTAGGAGTAATGTCTACTGTAAAGCTCTTATCTTCTTCTTTATAATCAACTACTGCTATATCAAGGTAAGGCTTAACCTCAATCACTAAGTCGTTTCCGGCTTCAATCTGACTGCTTAACTGCTCTTTAGCGTTCTCTACATCACTGTTAGTTACAATGCCGCTGACATTTTTATCAAGGCCTTCTACTTCAGTGTTGTCTTTAATGGTATCGCCGGTAAAGCCACCAGGAAGCTGTACGCCACTCGGAACCTCTACCTTGGGTTCATCAGGTTTAACGGTTACAGTAGTATTATCATCTATTACGTCAGACACTACTACTACGTTTGACAATTCCGCATCATCGGCTTTCATGTGTGCGCCGTCTTTAAGATAGATTGTCTGTCCTTCAACTGCTGTATAATTACCTCCAACTGCTTTTCCTTCCCAGAAAGCTGATGTAACCTCAACATCACCGCTTACAGTAATTTTAGAGGGATATGCGCTGATGCCGTCAATGTCTGTCTTTTTGCATCCGCAGTCAATGTTGCAGTTTTCAATAACACCGGTATCATAATTATTTACTGTTACGTTTCCGTAAGAAGCTGCGTCTGTTCCGTCAGGGTTAAGGCTTACCCTTTTAATAGTTCCGTAGTTATTGAGGGTAGTGTCTCCAATGTATCCTCTCATTGACATATATAAGTCGCCTACGATTTCAGCTCCCTCATGTACAGTCATAGTTGCTGTTCCCCTGAAGCCGTTGGTACCGGTTACAGCGCTGTAATCGGACGCATCTATACCAAGCTTACCGTATACGTCACATGTTACCTCTGCTACTCCGCCGTAAGCAAAGCTGCCGCCGAAGTAATTTCTGACCACTCCGCTTTTGCTGATAGTTACGCTTGAAGAGCCTACGTAGTTATTAGCTGTTGTATTTGTAGGACTGCTTTTATCAAAGCTTATGACTTCATTTCTGCTTGATCCGTTAACACCGTAGCCTGCGGCATAAATAAGTCCGACAGTTCCCTTTACCGTTATATCAACGCTATCTACGTTTGCTTCGCTGGTGCTGTCTCCATTTTCAATCTGGCCGCCGCCTATAACATTTGCTACTTTTGCATTGTTTTCAATCACAATTTTTACATTGCCTACGCTTGAATTGCCGTAGCCGCCGCCATGTAATGTGTTAATATTTGCGCCGTCCTTTATAATTATAGTAGGATCTTTATCTGAGCAGTCATCATTGTTTGAACCTGCAAAAATCGTAAGGGCACCCTTATCTCTGTTAGTTGTGTTGCTTGCGTATGTATAATCTATATTGTCTACTGTAACAATAAGCCCATCGCTGTCATCCGGCCTTACAGTTATATCCTTACCATTAGCAAAAAGTACGTTATTGTATTCCACGCCTTTATCCGCGCTCTTTATGCCATTTTCAACCTCCAGCGCATCCAGACTTATTTCCTCCGGCTCTCCCTCAAGGTTTGCCATTGATATTCCGTCTTCATCGTTATTCAGCTCGTCATCTGTAATAACATCATTTTCATTATTTAGTTCATCGTCTGTAACAACATCCTCGTTTGTATCAGTTATTACAGTATCTTCATTCAAGTTTTCC
Organism: uncultured Eubacteriales bacterium; assembly: GCA_959604475.1. Taxonomy (GTDB): domain Bacteria; phylum Bacillota; class Clostridia; order Lachnospirales; family Anaerotignaceae; genus Metalachnospira. The sequence continues at coordinate 400 of CAUHBX010000324.1, read as the reverse complement.
TCGGCAAAAGCGGAAAAACTTGTTACACTGAGTGCCATAACCACGCCTAACGCGGCTGCAGTCAGCTTTTTTAACCTCTTCATAATATATCCTCCTTTGTTAAGCACTTTTAAGGCTTATATGTCAATTTCCATTTTACCCCCCCCACCAATTTTTGTCAAGTGTAATTGTCACACCAGGGGCGTATTTGGTCACAAATCATCTTTTGTACCAATAATATATATAAAAGCCGCAACAATTTTTAGGAGGAATTTTATACAAAAAAAAGCGGAGACAAATGTCTCCGCCTTATAATTTGTTTTTTATGCAATCATACCGGCAACCCAGCCCCTAGTTGCGTTAGGTGCTCCGCCTACATATGCCGCAGGTGTGTTTCCGTTTGCCTTGTCAAGCATTATTG
>CAUHBX010000323.1 GCA_959604475.1 uncultured Eubacteriales bacterium | reverse complement strand
CCGCACCCTCTTTTTCAAAGCTTTTATCAGTAGTAATAATTATGTTATCCCTGTCTTTAAGGGGTTTACCTCCAGGAAAAGTCGAAAGGGTCTTTCTTCCTAGTATAATTACATTCCCTACTGTTTTGCTCTTAAAGAACTTCATATCTGCTGAAACGTGTGCCAGAAGTTCCCCTTTATTTCCGATAGCCCAGTTTTTATCCGCTGAAGCAATCATTTTCATATTTCTTACTCCTTTGTAATATAGTCTGCCGGCCTTTCGTTATTTACACCGAAGCTGTAAAGAATAGCTTTAACAATTCTTTCAGACGCGTTTCCATCTCCAAATGGATTTTTTGCAATGGCCATTTTTCTGTACTCATCGCCATTATCCAAAAGCTCTTTAGCCATTGCATATACTGTTTCCTCGTCCGTTCCTGCAAGCTTAAGCGTTCCCGCCTCAATTCCCTCAGGACGCTCCGTTACATTCCTTAAAACAAGCACAGGCTTGCCCATTGAAGGCACTTCCTCCTGTAATCCGCCGGAATCTGTCATAACCATATATGAACGGTTCATAAGATTATGCATATCTTTGATGTCAAGAGGGTTCAGCAGATGTATTCTCCCATGCCCTCCCAGAATGTTATGAACCGGGTTGGAAACAGCCGGATTTTTATGGACAGCATAAACAAGCTCCACGTCTTCATATTCATTAGCTAATCTTCTCAGTGCTTTGCAAATATTCTCAAGAGGCTCTCCGAGATTTTCACGCCTGTGGGCAGTAATTGTAATAACTCTTTTATTCCGGTAATCAATTGAATTAAGCTCGTCCACGGTAAATTTATAGTCGTCATCAATTGTAGTCTTAAGGGCGTCTATAGCTGTATTTCCTGTTATAAATATAATATTTTCATCTATATTTTCCTTGAGCAGGTTTTTCTTAGACGATTCCGTAGGTGAAAAATGCAGGTCAGCAATAGCTCCGGTTAGCCTTCTGTTCATTTCCTCAGGAAACGGCTGGTATTTATCATAGGTACGCAGGCCAGCCTCTACATGTCCTACCTTTGTTTGATTATAGTAAGCGGCAAGAGACGCCGCAAATGTCGTTGATGTATCGCCATGAACCAGAACAATATCAGGCTTTACCTCCCTAATCACCTCTCCGATTCCCTTCAGCGCTCTGACAGTTATATCTTCAAGAGTCTGCCCCGCCTTCATTATATTTAAGTCGTAATCAGGAACTATATCGAAATCTCTCAGTACCTGGTCAAGCATTTCACGGTGCTGGGCAGTTACACAAACGATGCTTTCAGTATTTTTTTCTTTTTCCAGTGCCTTAACAAGCGGGGCCATTTTTATGGCCTCTGGGCGTGTTCCAAAAACACTCATAACCTTTATTTTATCCATAGGCTTATCTCTCCAATTTTAAATGATAATTCAATAATATCATAAGATTAAAAAAAGGAAAAGCTTAAACAGCTTTTCCTTTTTTATATAATCAAAGTTTTTCAATTGTTTCCATTATGTAGTTAGTAACCTCTTCGCCGGTTGCGCCTGTATCGCGTCCCGTCGTATAAATTCTTTTCTCTGTCTGTGTACAGATATCAAGGGCCTTATCAAGCTTGTCAGCCTTATCAGAAAATCCAATATGCCTAAGAAGAAGCGAGCTTGCCTTCATCATTGAGCAGGGGTCAGCATACTTATCCCTGCCCTCAGCTACCATTCTTGGCGCCGAGCCATGGATTGCTTCAAACATAGCATATCTCTTTCCGATATTTGAACTTCCCGCTGTGCCTACGCCGCCCTGAAATTCAGCAGCCTCATCAGTGATAATGTCTCCATAAAGATTGGGAAGTACAACAACCTGGAAGTCCTTACGTCTTTTCTCATCTACCAGTTTGGCTGTCATTATGTCAATATACCAGTCGTCTGCTGTAATATCGGGGTATTCTTTAGCTATACTGTAAAATATATCAAGAAATTTTCCGTCTGTAGCTTTTATTATATTTGCCTTAGTAACCGCTGTAACCCTTGTCTTTCCATTTTTATCGGCATAATCAAACGCCGCCCTGATTACTCTTTTAGTTCCCTGTGAAGTTGTAACTGTGAAGTCAACCGAAAGGTCTTCATCGACTACAGCGCCTTTGCTTCCAACCGCATATGCTCCCTCTGTATTCTCTCTGTAGAATACCCAGTCAATCCCTTGTTCAGGAACTCTTACAGGACGTACATTTGCAAACAGGTCAAGCTCTTTTCTCATTGCAACGTTTGCACTTTCAATATTGGGCCAAGGGTCTCCCTTTCTTGGCGTTGTTGTAGGGCCCTTAAGAATTACATGGCACTTTTTAAGCTCTGCCATTACGTCGTCAGGAATGGGCTGCATGCACTCCACACGGTGTTCAATTGTAAGGCCATCAATGTCTCTAATCTCAACTCTGCCGCTTTCAATTTCATTTCTAAGGAGAAATTCCAGGACTCTCTGTGCCTGCTCTGTGATTGCCGGTCCAATTCCGTCTCCTCCAGTAACTCCAATTACAATCTTATCAAGCTTAGAATAATCAACGAAATCAGCTTCACTTTTCATTCTATCCACTCTAGCCAGCTGCTCCTCAAGAAGGAGG
>CAUHBX010000322.1 GCA_959604475.1 uncultured Eubacteriales bacterium | reverse complement strand
ACACGCTATTACGGAGCCTACAAGATATAAGTTATTACAGCTGCTCCTTGAGCACCATTACTGCGTACGAGCACTTTCTAAAAAACTTGCTATCAGTGAGTCGGCAGTATCACAGCATATGCGGCTTTTAAAAAAATATAAAATTGTAAACGGAATAAAAATTGGGTATCAGGTGCATTATCAGGTTGATAATAAGCTTATAGTTTCGAGTTTGGAAGAAATGCTGGGACAAATCACTCAGTGTCCTGCTGAAGCTGAAATCACTAAGGAATGCACATGCGAGTATATTGCTGAATGTATCAGAAGGGATAATAAAATTTTGGAGGAGCAGGGATATGGAAAATGATTATTTAGTACAAAAAAAGCCCTTAAACGCTCTGCTTATTTTTGCACTGCCAATTATTATAGGTAATTTGTTTCAGCAGACCTATACAATGGCCGACTCTGCAATTGTTGGAAGATATGTAAGCGAACAGGCGCTTGCTGCTGTCGGCGCATCATACTCACTCACAAATATATTTATCTGTGTTGCAATCGGCGGAGGAATAGGCGCTTCTGTTATAGTTAGCAGATACTTTGGTGCAAAGGATTATGCTAAAATGAAGCTTGCTGTATATACAGCGTTCATATCTTTTCTGATAATCAGCTTTTTGCTTGGAGGATTTGGCCTTATATTCAGCAAAGGTATAATGGTCCTGTTAAATACGCCCTCTGATGTTTTAGATATGGCTGTGGAATATTTGAATATTTATTTTCTTGGGCTTCCCTTCCTTTTTATGTATAATGTACTGTCCTCTATGTTCAACGCTTTGGGGAAATCAAGAATCCCTTTATTCTTTTTAATTTTCTCTTCTGTGTTTAACATAGTGCTGGATATTATTTTAGTTACAAGATTCAGGCTTGGGGTGGCAGGAGTGGCATGGGCAACATTGATTGCCCAGGGTATTTCCGCAATACTGTCTTTTTTTGTGTTTATGAGGGAGCTCAAACGCCTTAACTGCGGTCATACAAAAGCATTTGACTTTAATGAGTTGTTGTCTATGGCAAAAATTGCACTTCCATCTATTTTGCAGCAGTCTACGGTCTCTATAGGTATGATGCTTGTCCAGTCTGTTGTCAACAGCTTTGGATATGAAGCACTGGCCGGGTTCTCAGCCGCGATGCGCGTTGAATCAATCTGTATAGTGCCTATGAGCGGAATAGGCAATGCTTTATCTTCATATACGGCGCAAAATATAGGGGCTAATAAGCAGGAACGTGTTGTACATGGCTATCATATTGCCAATAAAATGGTAATGACCTGCGCAGTTATAATATGTATTATATTAGAATTGTTTTATGCTCCAATTATATCATTTTTTCTGGGCAAAGAGGGTACTGCAACGGCAGTATTAACTGGCCATAATTTTTTAAAATTTATGGGGTGGTTTTTCTGCCTTATCGGATTTAAAATGTCTGTTGACGGTCTGCTCCGAGGAGCCGGCGATATGAAAATGTTTACAATAGCAAACCTTGTAAATTTATCTTTAAGAGTAATTTTATCCATAACGCTGGCACCAATATTCGGTATCGCTATGGTTTGGTATTCTGTTCCAATAGGGTGGTTTGCAAACTGGCTAATATCTTTTTCAGAATACCGTACAGGAAAATGGAAACAAATATATTCTGCGAAAGCAGCGAAATAGATATAAAAAACCTGCCTGGAAATTATAAATTTTCAAGCAGGTTTTTACTATACGTGAAATACACTGCCTCCGACGAATTCCCTGATAAGAGAATTATTCGGAATAGGGTCAGCAGGAGCGCTTAAAAAGTATGCCAAAAACTTAATAAGCCTTTTAGCCGTTAAATATTCAGGCATCGTTTCGTCTATTTTATACAGCAGCGGTTCAGCATATTGCTTTAATACCGCGATTTCATAAATTGTCGCAGAATTAAAAACCGCATCTGCATTCTCCTGATAGGGGAAAATATTTCTTTCTTCTCCCCTTGTAACATACGGCCATGCAGATATGGTAGCAGCAGCGTCGCTTCCTCTGGAAAGGTTATCTCGCACCATTCTCCTTAAAAGCCTGCTGTCGGAAGTTGAAATAAATTTATGATTGTCAACATTCAGCTGTGTCATGGCACTTATAAATATCTTAAATTTGTTCTCTTTCTTTATAGATGGGGTCAACTCGTCATTAAGGCCGTGTATACCTTCAATTATCATAATTTCATTGGATTTAAGTCTTACATACTTACCCTTATATTCCCTCATCCCCGTTACAAAATTATAGCTTGGAAGTTCAACGGTTTTACCTTGGATAAGGTCATTAATATCTTTATTAAACTGCTTTATATCAATACAGCTTATATTTTCATAATCCCTTTTACCAAATTCATCAACCGGAGTTTCATCACGGTTTATAAAATAGTCGTCCATAGAAATTACATGAGGCCTGATTCCTAAAACCCTAAGCTGCACTCCAAGCCTGTTTGCAAATGAAGTTTTTCCCGACGATGAAGGTCCTGCGATAAGGACAAGCTTCAAGTCATCCTTTTTCTGATAAATCATATCAGCAATTGAAGCAATCTTTTTTTCATGGAGAGCTTCGTTTATCCTTACA
>CAUHBX010000321.1 GCA_959604475.1 uncultured Eubacteriales bacterium | reverse complement strand
ATATAATTTCATCTAGAAGAAAAGGGAGATTAGTTTGAAAGGTTGTAGATTATTATTGTTTGTGGTTTCTTTAATTGCATTATTAGAGGGTTTTACCATTATAAACCTCGTCAACGAAAGAGAAAACTACGTTTATAGAATGGATTATTACGGTAATTCAAAAAAAACAGAGGTTTTTCTAACTGCAACCAAAGACTTCTACGAATTCAAAAACTCTTTAGCATATTTTGGGTTTGATGACGCCGACATAAGCTTAAATTCCGTAAATAATGGAGACGTGTTCCTGTGGGGTGAAATATATGTATATTCACCCGCAAATGATTTTGACACTGCAGATGCAAGAATAACTGTGTCAGCGGATGATGAAGCACATTCTATAAATACAACGGTATTTTCTATTGAAAGTGAAATCAATAACAGCCCTTCTAAAATGTTCTTCTACATTGATGGATCCGATGAAATAAAAATCGATAAAATCAACAAATGTATTTTAACCTTTGGTGAAATACGATATGAGGTTGAAGTTGAGAAGTTTGAATAAATTTTGTTATGCGGCCCGCATTTCTGCGGGCTTATAAAAAATGCACTCAGATTATAATAATCTAAAATCAGCACCATAAACCTCTAAAATGTACAACGGAGAATAATACTATGAAAAAAACAACTAAGATATGTATTACCTTTTTATTTATGATTATAGTGCTAAGTATTATTTCATACACCTGTTTTGGTGTTTTAAATCCTATAAAAAGTGGTTTGGGATTTATAAAAGTTTCTATTGGCATTACAGAATATTGTGAAATAAGAAATGACCCCCGCATAATAATCTCCAGCCCTGACAATGCATGGGGAAATTTTTTAAATTTTCTCTCAGTTGAAGGATACTCATATTCAGAGGATAAACGTTTGGGAAGCATTATAGTAATAGAAAAAGACGATGTGCAATATCATTTATTCTTTTCGTTAAACAGTTATTATTCTCTTTGGAAATTAGAAAAGCAGTCATCTTATTAAGCTTGTTTTTCAACGATGAGCCGATAGTTCGTCCTGCGGATCGAAAGTAAAATCCGCCAGTAAGTCAAGAAACAAAATATTTGGATTTTTGGAGATGCTTTAATTTATGAAAGTCACTTATAAAAATGTGCGTAAGCTTTACTGGTGCATAATGGGTATGTGTTTAGCAGTTATAATTTTAGGAACATTTTGGCATGCCTCCAGTGCGTTTTTACTAATAACTGTAGCCGTAATGTCAGTTTTTGGAATAGCACTCTTATTAAAATTCTGGGTGTGTCCCTACTGCAGAAACCAACTTCCAATGCGAGAAGAGCACCCCAAATATTGCAGCCACTGCGGAAAAGAGCTGTTTAAATAATAATCAGCTAATTATGGAAGGTATTAATATGATAACAATTTTTAACCGCAAGGAGTTAATCAGTACCTTTGACTCGCCAAAGCAGGCAGCCATCAGAGATTTGCTGGCGGGCAATGAAATCGATTACAAGCTGAAAGTAACAAGCCGCACAAGCACGTCCGCCTACTCGCCGGGATACAAAAGCCAAATGCAGTCCTATGGCAAAAACATAAATTACGATACTGAGTTCACTTTTTATGTAAAAAAATCAGATTATGGTAAAGCCGCGTACTTGCTTGCTAAAAATCGGATATATTAACCCGCGGTTAAAAATACCTCTCCATAGTGTTCTTACATAATGAAAGATATTAAAAAAGGCCGTACCCTTTTGGTACGGCCCTGTTATTATTTCCAAAATCCCATTATGTTCACGCCGTTTGCGCTAAGCTCAGTATAAAGCTGTACAAGCGGCAGGCCAACCACATTGAAGTAATCACCGTCTATATGGTCTATAAGCAGCGAGCCTTTTCCCTGTATTCCGTATCCGCCGGCCTTATCATAAGGTTCTTTCGTATCAACGTAGTCCTCTATTTCCCTGTCTGTAAGCTCCCTCATATAAACATCTGTTGAGGTTACTGATTTATTAAGCCTGTAATTTCCGTTTTCACTCTTATACATAACCGCAAGCCCGGTATATACCGTGTGCTTATGCCCTGAAAGCATTTTAAGCATTTCAACAGCCTGTGCCTTTTCAAACGGCCTATGAACTATTTTACCCATATAGGTGACTATTGTGTCAGCAGCAATAATTATTTTATCTCCGCTTACATTGCGTCCAACCGTTTCAGCCTTAATAGCCGCAATAGCCTTTACCCATTCGTAAGGAGTGTGCTCCACACCCTTCTGCATATAATTGGCTTCCTCAACGCGCTCGTCAACGCCGCTTTCCATAACAGTAAACGGCACATTAAGCATTTCAAGTAAATTTTTTCTTCTTGTTGAATTTGACGCTAAAATAATATCCATTTCAAATACCCCTCTGTCCATTACAGTCTTCTGTATATGATGAAAGCAATCACTATTCCTATTATACTTGCCAAATTAAACTTAACCGTTAAGCCAAAAGTTAAAACTAGCACATTTAAATCCAAAATAAGCGGCGAAGTAAGTCCAAAGGCTTTGCCGTAATTGAGGAAAGAAAACGCTGGATATGCACTTAGCCATTCCCCTATAAAACCGCCTATAACAAGACCCGCAAG
>CAUHBX010000320.1 GCA_959604475.1 uncultured Eubacteriales bacterium | reverse complement strand
TGCAGAGAAAAGTGTCCCTATGGGCTGGATACGCCGGCTCTGCTTGAGAAAAACTATGAGGATTATAAAAAAATACTTTCAGGTGAGATTTCACCAAAATAAAAATAAGTGGTTACAGACTATCTGTAACCGCTTATTTATTTCAGCACTGCCATACTATTTTAATTCCAGTTCAGCGACTTTGCCGACTACAATAACAACCGGGGATTTTACGCTTTGACAGCGGCATTTAGCCGCTATATCCTTAAGCGTTGAGCGTACTGTGACTTTATTTTCAGAGTTTCCTCCGGAAATAACTGCGGCCGGCGTACGTGAGTCTTTGCCGTATTTAATCAGTGATTCGCATATTTTTTCAAGGTTTGACAGGCCCATAAGAAACACCAGTGTTCCGTTTAGCTTAGCTATGCTTTCCATATCCTCTAAAATTAAATCATCCTTAGTATGGCCGGTTATCACATGGAAGCTGCGGCTCAATCCTCTGTGTGTAATAGGGATTCCGGCTTCGGCAGGTATTGCGACGGCGGAGGTAATACCGGGTACCTCATCAAAGGGGATATTGTGTTCCTTAAGCGCCAAAATCTCCTCGCCGCCGCGGCCAAATACGAAAGGGTCTCCTCCCTTAAGCCTTACAACTGTTTTGCCTTCATTAGCTTTATCAACTATCAGCTGGGAAATTTCCTCCTGCCTCATATAATGGCTGCCGCCGCGTTTTCCGGCGTAAATCTTTTCACATGATTCCCTAGCTGTGTCTAAAAGTCCGTCAGCTATGAGGTCGTCATATATAATGACATCAGCGCTTTGTACTAAACTTAATCCGCGTACCGTTATTAAATCCATATCCGAACAGCCTGCACCGACTATATGTACAAATCCTGATTTTTTATAATCATTTCCGGAATATTTGTTCAAAAGTTCCTCAAATGCCTTTTGCCCAATTACACCGCCTGTTGACATGCAAATATCTAAGCATTCCTTAAAGAAATTCCTGCGCTTATCCTCAGATGAAATTTTATCCTTTGCAATAGGACGAATTCTATTCAGAAAATCAAGTATTTCGCCTGTTGTGGCAGGTGTGTTTTTTTCAAGCAGGTTTCTGTAGTATACAGCCAGATTAGGGCTTGACCCGCCGGTAGATATGCCTATTGACAGCTCGCCGTTTTTATAAAGCGATGGAAAAAGGAAACCGCATTCCTCTTTGGAGTCTACAACATTAACAAGTATATTCCTTTCGCCGCAGAGATGTGAAATTCTGCTGTTAATATCCTTATCATCGGTAGCCGCTATAACAAACAGGTTATTGTCAATATCGGCTTCGCAAAAAGACCTTGCCTCAATGAACAAATTGTCATAGTCCAGCGATTTTATTTCACTGCATATATATGGTGAGACCACCTTTATTAACGGCCCATATTCAATAAGCTTTTTGATTTTTCTGTATGCTACATTACCCCCTCCAACAATAAGACAGGGTTTGTCCTGTATGTCAACAAAAAATGGAAAATATCCCATATTTATCAGCGCCTTTCTTAGTTTTCAGGATAGAGTATATCAGCCATTTTCTCATAGGCTTCTCCCCATCTCTCATTTGGCTTTAAGTTATAGAGATATGGGTCAAGGACATAATAGTTTCCGTTTTTAACCGCCGTAAGCGACTGCCAAGCGGGATTTGAAGTAAACATTTCATCAATATTGGCGATGGCGGCAGCTTTGTCGGTACCCTGGGGAGTTACAAAAATATATTCAGGGTCCGCCTTCATAATTGCCTCAAGGCTGAGATTATCTATAAGAGACGTATCGCTGTCGGCTATATTTACGCAGCCCAGATTGGCAAGTATTTCACCGCATACATTTCCTTCGCTGTTTTTAGCTTGTATGCTGTTTGCAGATGTTCTGAGATAAAGTACCTCCGGCGAACTGCCGTCTATCCTTTTTTCTGCTTCTTCTATTTGTTTTTTTACATCAAGCCCGTTTTTTTCATATAAGTCAGCCCTGCCTGTAATATCCGTGCAGATTTTAAGCATTTCCAAATAGTCCTCAAAATTTGATACATCAAAGTAAGCGCATGGAATACCAAGCTCATCAAAGGTATCCATAAGCTCTATTGTAGAGGATGTGTTTACACTTCCAATAACAAAGTCGGGGTCAGTACTGAGTATTGTCTCCAGATTAGGCTCCTTAACCTTTCCGGTGTTTGCTACATCTTCCGGCAGGTCAAGGTTTAATGATGCCCATGAATCATCGCATGCGCCTACAACACTTCCGCCGGACAGCAGCCACACGTCTGTAAATGAGCCGATAAGGGTAACAACTCTCTGGGGATTGTTTACAGTTACAGTTCTGTCAAGGTCATCGGTGAATGTATAGCCTTCCTGCTGCTGTTTAGGATTTTCACTGCTTTTGTCTGATGAGGCGCCTGCTGAACAGCCTGCAAGCAAGGCACATGACAGCACACAGCAGACAATTTTTTTAATCGTAGATTTTTTCAATTGAATTTCCTCCTGAAATATTTTTCATTAAAAATCTTACGACATTTCAGGCATAATTGCAAGCCTTATAATACTTGCGACAATGCTCATGTACGGTAAGGAAGCAAGCAACCGAAAACAAGAGATAGACCGCC
>CAUHBX010000319.1 GCA_959604475.1 uncultured Eubacteriales bacterium | reverse complement strand
ATATTTTGTCGTAATTCATAACTAACGTATTTCATAATCCGACAGAGTCCGATATTTAAACCAAATAAAAAACAGCGGTTTAAAACCGCTGTTTAACATGTCCCCTATCTAACCGTTACTATAATATTTTTCTCCTTAAGCTTACCTCTATCGTCTTCAGCTTTTACAGTGAGTGAATATGTGCCCTCTTTATTTATATTGATATTATCGCTGTACTCAACGACTATATTATCCCCTATAATTTCTATATAGTCGTCCAGACAGAACCTTTCCCCTTTATTTAAAATAATTGTATCAGGTGCGTTAATTTTCAGCTCAGTTTTTGCAGAATATAAAAATATTCCAGACGCTAACGCCAACACCGCACATATACTTAACAGCCTTTTCACCTGCCTCACTCCTTAATAAATAAATTTACTAATATATACGTCTAATTTTAGTAAATATATTTACTAAAGTCAATAATATTATAAATAAAATGATAACATCAAACTATAGAACTCTCGGCAGGTGATACGGTGGATTACATTCTACGGATAAGAAATTTAAGAGAAGATGCTGATAAAACACAATCGGAAATAGCAGAAATACTCGGAACCTCACAAACCATGTACGCCAGATATGAACGAGGGGCTAACGAACTGCCCCTTAGGCATTTAATTACGCTTTGCAGATATTATAGGGTCTCAGCTGACTATATACTTGGGCTGACTGATAAGAAGAAAAGCATTTAAAAACCTCGGAAAATATGCTATCATCTAAAATAGTAATTTTCCGAGGTGATTTTTTTGGATACAGTTATATATATGCAGGTTTACAATTTTATACAGGCACATCCAAGACTTCATAAGCCTGTTGTTTTCGTAAATGATGTATCTCCCAAAATTATGATGGTACTGTTTTACGGACTCATGCCGGTTTTAGTTGTAATGCTTGATTTCAGGGTTATTGCCTTTGCGGCATTTCCTCTCATTGAGCTGCTGACAGTAACAAAGTTCAGAGACAAAATTGACCGTCCCCGTCCCTTTGACGTATTGGACGTTACTCCATTAGAAGAGCACTCAAGCGGCCACAGTTTTCCAAGTCTGCACTGCTCAAGCTCTTTTGTGATAACAATGGCACTTTTCTATATAAATCCACTGTTAGGGACAATCGGACTTACAGTATCCGTATTAGTAGCCCTTTCGAGACTATTAGCAGGTGTACATTATCCTTCTGACATACTGGCAGGAATAGCAATAGGAGTCCTGTTCGGCCTGCCTTATTTATATCTCTGAAATCTTATCTCTCATCATAAGGTTATAAACAACCTGCCTTACATCGTCACCATTAAAGAGTACGCCTGTAATAGCTTCTGTTATGGGCATACTCACATTATATTTCTCGGCAAGCTCTGTAGCTGCTCTGGCTGTATTTACGCCCTCCACAACCATATGGACTTCCTTTAAGGTCTCATCAAGGGACTTGCCCTGTCCAAGCATTATTCCTGCCCTGCGGTTTCTCGAATGCATGCTTGTACATGTTACAATTAAATCCCCTATACCGGAAAGGCCAAAGAAAGTTTTTTCATCTCCGCCCATAGCCACTCCGAGGCGTTTTATTTCGGCCATTCCTCTTGTCATAAGGGCGGCCTTAGTGTTATCTCCAAAACCAAGTCCGTCAGACATTCCTGCGGCAAGGGCAATGATATTCTTCATGGCAGCACCAATTTCAACTCCCATAACGTCTGTATTTGTATATAATCTGAATGTGGGATTACTGAACTCATGCTGAATCATCTTGGCAACAGCTTCGTTCTTGCATGCTATGACAGCGGCTGTGGGGATACCCCTTCCAACCTCTTCTGCATGGCTCGGACCTGAAAGCACAGCCACTTCGCACTGGGGAGCACATTCCCTAATAACCTCAGCAAGCGTCTTTAGGCTGCCGTCCTCTATTCCTTTCGCTACATTTATAATTATCTGTTCCTTTTTAAAATAAGGAGAGAACTTTTCCATATTTATTCTGACAAATTTTGATGGTACTGCGGCAATAATCAGCTCGGCACCCTCAACAGCTTCTTCTGGAGAGGTTACAATCTTAATTTCCTTTCTTATCGGGACGCCCGGAAGAAATTCCTTATGTTCTCCGTCCACTTTGATACGTCTTGCCTCTTCCTCCTGCCATGACCATATAGTTACGTCATGTCCGTATTTATCCAACATAACAGCAAGAGCCGTTCCCCAGCTTCCGCTGCCTATAACAGCAATCCTTTTCATTGACGTTTCTCCTTTCCTTTCAGCTTACCGATAATATCAAATCTGCTTTCAGTTCCGTTCAGCAGCCTTTTTATGTTCGCACGATGCTGTATGAATGCTAGTACAGCAAGTGCTGATGTAAGTATTACGACCTCGTTCGGGTAGTTCCATATATGTAATGATACCGGTATCAGCACCGATAAAACCAACGATGTTACTGAAACATATCCCGTAAGCAGTATGGCAATGGCTATAATATAAACAGCTAAAGCCGGAAAAGGAAATGCTCCAAGCATCATGCCAAGCATGGCGGCAATTCCTTTGCCGCCCTTAAAGCCATGAAAAAACGGGAAATCATGTCCGAGTATTGCGCCTGCCGAGCCGTAAAATCCGGCTGTAACCGGATTTTCTT
>CAUHBX010000318.1 GCA_959604475.1 uncultured Eubacteriales bacterium | reverse complement strand
CAGCACCGTTTTTGTAAATATTAGTCCATACGTCTGAAGTGTACCAGCCATAGACCTCGTCGTTTGCTTCCACCTGTAAAGGCGCGCTGGCATTATCAAATACTGAGGTCATATCACCGATTTCCTCATCCAGCACTACTTCGACTGTCTTTGTCTGGCTGTTATTATTATCAACCGCATTTATATCATAAAGATATAATGTAACATCCTTACTGTATTTAGCGTAAAGCGTTGTATTAGCGTCAATACTGTCGCCGGCTTTAACCTGGTTACCGTCAGCGTCAAACCAGCCATAAAGATTACCGTAGTTTTTCGGTGTATTGTTCGGTCCCTCAAGCTGTTCGGCTGTAAGTGCCCTTCCGGCTATAACATTGATCTTTTTATTGTTATTTGTTACTCCATCAAAGCTTCCGCCGTTAGGTTCAAGCGTCAGAGTTACATACTCTGCTGACGCATCCCTTACAACAAAGGCGTTGGCATAGCCATTTGTTATTTCATCAGCGCCGCTTACAGTTGTATAGTTATCGATTTTATCTGTCTTTTCAGCAATTTCGCTAGCTATGTCTGTCGTATACCAGCCGTATACCTTGTCGTCCTTTCCTATTTCGACTGAATTACCCCAAAGCTGAGCAATAACTTCATCGACAGAAGGTATTCCATCCACAGTATTTACCGTAAGCTCAACTGATGTAAGCTTAGCACTGTTATTAAAGTTTCCATCAACAACTGAGTAATCCCAGATATTAAAGGTAACATCGCCTTCCCACTGTGCTGTAAACTCAACGGCCTCATTAACCGTATATTCTTCGCCATTCATTCCTACATACTTTCCGTTGACGTACCATCCGAGGAATGTCCAGCTGCTTCTTGTGGTCTCAGGCAGAGTTATAGTATCTCCAACTTTGACATTGTCAAAGCTTCCGGAAATATCACTTCCGCCATTGACGTCAAATGATACTGCTGCTCCGTCAATGCTGCCCCTCTTTTCAAGGACAGCAACATAAGCGTTGGACTCTGTATCTGCCATGTCAGCCTTTGTTGCGGACTTAATATCGTTAAGTGTTCGGTCCGTGCCCATAGCAGCCCAATCCGCTGCTTTTATCCATGAATAGACCTTATCGTCTCCGGTAATATCTTTGTCAGAAAAAAGTACAGCCGCATCAGGCAGCGCCTCTCCATCATAAACACCAGCTGTTGCGCTGGCAATATATTGGCCGTCAGCCATATTGTCAGAAGCAACAAGATAATAGGTAACATTTATTGTAACCAAATCTGTAAGCTGTACGTTAATATTTAGGCTCCCACCATCCTTTGCTTCATTAGTCAGGTTAAAGCCTTCCATATTTTTAGCATCATTCCAGCTAGCAGAAAGGTAGGACGACCATGCCGTATCACCAAACCAAGGACTGCTATATCTAGCAGTCTGACCATCCACTGCGCCCGCGGCCTCCAATATTTCTTTGTCCGTAGGGAGTATATCGTTATATGTCTGTCCGTCAGTAAACGTCTTGGATATTACGATAGGTTCACTGCCCTTGTTGGCACCCCTAGCGTCGACATACACATTGAAGTTAACGCTCTGCTCTACGGGTTCAGCCTCGTCTACAGAATATGTGCAGGCAATATAGCCCAGCTTAAGCGCTTCTTTTGTGAATCCATAAACAGTGGCGGTACCCTTATTAATTTTTTTGATATTTCCATCATCGCCGTTATAGAACTCAAAGTTAAGCTGTTCTGCCGTAACGCTGTCAGCAACCGCTCCGGCACCTTTAAGCGTAGTAAGCATTTCATCAGATGTAGGTCTGTCCTTGCCATCAGTAAGCATATCATTAAGCTCAACATAGCTGCCATCGCTTGTGTCTATTTTGCCGCCCGCATCAACAGCGTATGCTCTTACAGAATATGGGCCGACAGCCGCGAAGGCAATACTCGGCACCATAGTCAGCATCATTATTACCGACATTATGATACTGAGTAATTTCTTTTTTCTCATTTTTCAGTCCCCTTTCTATATATTTATCCGCAAAATAATTTAACTTCTAATGTGCATCCCCTCTTTTCCCCTTATCTTACCAAAATAATAAATAAAGCATCTGAAAACGGCTGAACTTATCAAGGCAGAACTTCAATTTCTTTCATTGAGTATAATAATAAAATTCCTTATATTTCAGCTTATTTCTGTGCTTTTGGTATAGTTTATAATATCATTTTTATACCGTCTTATAAATAAAGCGCACCTATCTGGTCATTTATAGGCGAAAATAGAAATTTTAACTCATAAATAAAAAGCAGCGGCATCATTTAGCCGCTGCAAAACATTTTGTAATGTAGGTTTCATATTTTTTTACAAATTCTTTATATTTTAATTTACTTATTGGTATAGCAACACCGCCGCTGAGTATTAAAACATATCTGCTGAATTCTTTTACATAATCCATGTTCACATAAAAGCTGTTGTGACATCTAATAAAAGGAAATTTTTCGCATATACTTAAATCAGCAATTGTACGTCTGCTGTGAATAACCTTTCCATTTGCTATATTAATAAATAAATCCTTATTTATTATTTCAATATAAACTATATCCTTGCCATTTATAAAATAATGTTTTCCCTCAGTGTCCTTAATTACTGTACTGTAATCAAAGTGTA
>CAUHBX010000317.1 GCA_959604475.1 uncultured Eubacteriales bacterium | reverse complement strand
TGTCCGATGTAATTGGGGTAATACAGGGTGTCGTTTGCCTCAAGAATATATTTTTTATGGCCCTCAAGGTCAAAAATAAGCCTGCCCTCAAGGATAAAAACAAACTCCTCGCCGCCGTGGTGGCTGTAGCTGCCGGAGTCCGCATGCGGAGGTGTCTCGACAAGCGCGGCGTACATCTCGTTTTTGCCGTGGATGATAAGCCATTCCTTTACAGACCTTCCGTTGCTGACATTTCTTACCAGCGGCTCAAGCGCGGTGTTCCTTACAAGCTGTATTTTAGATTTTTCCTCCTCCATGAGGAGAGAAAAAACGGGAACGTCCAAAGCGTCACATATTGCCTTCAGCGTGAGAAGGTTAGGTGAGCTTTTGCCTGTTTCTATCTGGCTTATTGTACTGGCGGCAATTTTTGAAATTGACGAAAGCTCACGTATAGACATATTTCTGTTAATACGGTGCTGTTTAAGCCTGTTGCCTATATATTCAATATCCAATAATGACACCACCTATAATTTCGAACTCATAAAATTATAGCAGAATAAAATTATTTAGTCAAATAATACGGCCTTTTGACAGTGATGCTTAAGCTGTGATATATTAAAAATAATTCGGCCGAACGGCCGGCTGTTAAGGACTTGGAGGAATGCCATATGTTTTCTGACAACAGGAGCAGGAAAGTTGTTTTTACCGTGCACTGTATTCTCAATCAAAATTCCATATCCGACGGAACCGCTGATTTTCCTGGGGTGAATAAGGAGCTGCTTCAGGTTTTCATCGACTCAGAAGTTGGAATAGTGCAGATGCCATGTCCGGAGCTATGCTGTCTGGGACTTGACAGAGGAAATATATATGGGGTGGACAGTCCTGTTACAGTTGAAAATACCCGTATCAGGAGGGAAATGAAAAGGCCGGAAGCTAAGAAAAGGATGCTGGTGCTTGTTGAGCAGGTAATGTACCAAATCAGGCAGTACCGGCTGCATGGCTTTGAAATACTCTGCATTATCGGAAGCAACCGTTCACCCTGCTGCGGTGTTGATACGACCTCGGATAATAACGAGGAAATTGCGGGACAGGGAGTTTTTACAGCGGCGCTTATGCAGGCGATGGAGGCTGAGGGTATTAATATACCTGTAATCGGCGTAAAGGCCGGCGCCGGGTACGCGGACAAGCTTAAGGGCTTCCTTCAGGAAGAAATTTGAGGAACGCCCGCCAAGGGCTGCCTGAATAAATTAATTAAACAACAGGAGGTATGAGATGAGTGAGCTATTAAATGAGGTTAAGCAGATGCATTCGCAGATTATTGAGTGGAGAAGGCATTTCCACCAGAATGCGGAGCTTTCCTTTAAGGAATACAAGACATCAGATTTTATTGAGGAGCAGCTTAAAGGCTTCGGGAATATAGAGGTTTTGCGCCCCACAAGCACTGGCGTAATAGGCAAAATCCACGGAAAGGGCGATGGGCCCGTTATAGCCTTAAGGGCTGACATAGACGCGCTTCCCATGACCGAAACCAACGACCTGCCATTCGTTTCCATTAATAAGGAAGCAATGCATTCATGCGGACACGACGGGCATGCGGCTATACTGCTTGGAATAGCCAAGCTGTTTTCGCAAAAAACGGACAGTCTTAACGGAACGCTTGTATGTATTTTCCAGCACGCGGAGGAGGTTCCCCCCGGAGGCGCCATTGAGCTTGTAAGGGCCGGCGTAATGGACGGGGTTGACGAAATATACGGGCTTCATCTTTCATCAAACTATCCTACTGGCAAATTCGGCGTTGTAAACGGAGCGCTTACCTCAGCTACGGACAGGTTTGATATAACCGCAGTAGGAAAGGGCGGACATTCCTCCCTTCCCGAGCAGTGCGTTGACCCGATTGTTATGGCTTCCCAAATGGTCCTTGGCCTTCAGAATATTGCGGCAAGGAGAATAAGCGCCTATGAAACGGCGGTTTTATCCGTCTGCCAGATACACGGCGGGGACGCCTATAATATAATTCCAGGCGAAGTAAAAATCACAGGCTCGGTCAGAACCTTCTCTAAGGAGCTTAGGAATAGAATGCCTGAAATGATAAAGGAGATTTCCGACGGCATAGCAAAGAGCATGGGAGGAAGCTGCGAGGTATCCTATGAAAGGGGCTATGATTCAGTTATAAACGACATCGCCCTTACCGACAGGGCAAGGGAGGCTATAGCTGGCTGGTTCGGAGAGGACGCGGTGCTTGAAATTCAGCCGGTTATGCCGGGAGAGGACTTCTCGGCATTTACCGAGGCCGGAGGCTGCCCGGGGGTTTTTGTGGAAATAGGCACAAGGAACGAAGAAAAGGGCACCACCAGGCCGCACCATAATCCGCAGTACCTTATGGACGAGGACGGGCTTTACTACGGAATGGGATTTTTCGCCGCAATGGTTGAAAAAAAGCTGATGAAATGAGGTTAAATAATGGCGGTTATTAATGTTACGGCTGAAGCGGCCGATTCCACAAAGACCTATATAAAAACAGGTAACCATAATATAGTTATTGATGAGCCGCCGGCCTTCGGCGGTGAGGACAGTGCGCCAAGCCCGGTAGCAATGCTTCTGGCGTCGCTGGCAGGCTGCATTAACGCCATAGGCCAGTGGGTCGCCGGGGAGATGGGCTTCAAAATAAAAGGGCTTTT
>CAUHBX010000316.1 GCA_959604475.1 uncultured Eubacteriales bacterium | reverse complement strand
AAATAGGGATTATATTTACTTTTTCGGTAAAAACTAAAGGCAATCTTATTTATACAGGAGGCAATTATGGATTATAAACAGCTTGCGTCTGATATCCTTGCCGGTGTCGGTGGGGAATCAAACATAATATCCTTTACGCACTGCGCTACCCGATTAAGGTTTAACCTAAAGGACGATGCAAATGCAGATACCGAAAAGCTAAAAAGCATGCCCGGCATTATGGGTGTTGTAAATAAAGGCGGACAGTATCAGATAGTTATTGGAAGCGACGTTTCAAACGTATACCGTGAGCTTATGTCGCTCGGTAATTTTTCCGGAAGCGAACCACCCGAAGAAAAGGATGAAAGAAACGCCTTTATAAGGGCGCTGGACACAATAGCGGGCATATTCACGCCTATTCTTCCCGCCATTACAGGCGCAGGTATTTTAAAAGCCCTCATGGCCCTGCTTGTGGCCTTCAAATGGATTGACACCGCTTCGCAGACCTATCAAATTCTAAATATTATATCCGACGCGGCGTTCTTTTTCCTGCCCTTCCTAATAGCCAACTCAGCCGCAAACAAGTTCAGGGCAAATCCTTATATGGCAATGTCCATATCAGGAGTGCTTCTGCATCCGACTTTTATATCAATGGTAAACACTGCCAAGGAAACCGGAGAGGCAATCCGTTTTATCGGACTTCCTGTTACGGCAGCATCATATTCATCTTCGGTTATCCCGATTATCCTGTCGGTCTGGTTCATGTCATATATCGAACCCATTGCAGACAGAATATCGCCTAAGCCAGTAAAATTCTTTACAAAGCCGCTTATTACCCTAATTATTTCCGCGCCCGTGGCGCTAATTGTCCTCGGCCCCCTCGGAAATATAGTCGGAAACGGTATCGCGGCCTTCATATCAACGCTTGACACCTATGCCAAGTGGCTTGTTCCTCTGCTTGTAGGTATATTCACCCCTTGGATGGTCATGACAGGAACACATTACGGCCTTGTGCCAATTGGAATTAATAATGTGGCTACAGCAGGCTTTGACACCATTGTCGGCCCCGGAATGCTCGGCTCAAATATTGCGCAGGGCGGAGCCGCATTCGCAGTTTATTTCAGAACTAAAAACTCAACAATGAAGCAGCTTGCCCTATCCAGTGGAATTACAGCAGTATGCGGCATAACGGAGCCGGCCCTTTACGGCGTTAACCTTAAGCTTAAACGTCCTCTTATAGCATCAATGATAGGCGGCGGCGTTTCAGGACTTTTCCTAGGCATATTCGGAGTAGGACGATATACAACCGGTTCCCCCGGCCTTCTTGCGCTTCCCGGCTATATTGGCCCCGACGGATTTACAAACCTTATCTATGCAATTATCGGAAGCGCCATAGCATTTGTGGTATCCTTTGCGGCCACACTCATCATGGGCTTTGAGGATATTCCAGAATCGGCAGGAACACAGCCGCAGACTGTAAAGCATACAGCCATTGAGGCTGAACTATGTGCACCTGTTAAGGGCAAGGTTATTCCTCTTAAAGATGTAAAAGACCCAATATTCGCAGACGAGATACTTGGCAAGGGCGCGGCAGTGATACCGGATACCGGGCTGATTGTAGCACCCGCAGGCGGCATTATAGAAAATGTGGCGGAAACCAGCCACGCCGTAGGGCTTAGAACTGCTGACGGCGCCGACGTCCTTATCCATATCGGAATAGATACGGTAAAACTTGACGGAAAGCATTTCAAGCCGCTTGTTAAGGCCGGGGACCATGTAAAAACCGGAGACCCTCTTATTGAGTTTGACATGGACAAGGTTAAAAAAGCCGGTTTTGACGTTACAACTCCGATTATCATTACCAATTCAGGAGAGTTCGATATTTCTATAACATCTAAAAATGCCCTTGAGAAGGAGCCAATTATAAAGCTGTCTAGAAAGGAGGAATAAAATATGGGTTTTCCTAATGACTTCCTATGGGGAGGCGCTGTTGCCGCCAACCAGTGTGAGGGAGCGTATGATGAGGACGGAAAGGGCCTTTCCGTACAGGATGTAATGCCAAAGGGCATACGAGGAGCCCATACCGGAAGGCCGACGCCTGACAATCTGAAGCTTATTGGAATAGACTTTTACCACAGGTATAGGGATGATATACAGCTTTTTGCAGAAATGGGCTTTAAGGTTTTCCGCACATCTATCGCATGGTCAAGAATATTTCCAAACGGCGATGATGAAATCCCAAATGAAGCGGGCCTTAAATTTTATGACAGCCTGTTTGATGAATGTCTGAAGCATGGGATTAAGCCCCTTGTTACGCTTTCCCATTATGAACCTCCTCTCGCGCTTGCCGAAAAATACGATGGCTGGCTTGACAGGCGAGTTATCGGCTTCTATGAAAAATTCTGTAAAACCGTATTTGAAAGGTATAAGGACAAGGTAAAGTATTGGCTTACCTTCAACGAAATTAATTCGCTTCCTAACGCACCCTTTATGAGCGGAGCTATTATGACTCCCAAGGACAGGCTTACAGAAGAGGATTTTTACCGTGCCATGCATCATCAGCTTGTGGCCAGTGCATCGGCTACAAAGCTGTGCCACGAGATAATTCCAGACGCAAAGGTCGGCTGTATGATACTTGGAATTACAGTTTATCCTCTGCGTCCGCACCCTGATGACGTTAT
>CAUHBX010000315.1 GCA_959604475.1 uncultured Eubacteriales bacterium | reverse complement strand
ACGCCGGAATATACTTTTCCAGACAGAATTTTAGGCCAATAAGTAAAGCAAGCATTGCAGATATTATTAAAATACTGTTCAGTATATCCATTATCTGCTCTCCTTTCGACCCTTTTCAAGTATCCTAATAAGCTCATTAATATCTTGGTCTGTCAGTTTTTCATCGTCTATAAAGTTAAGCACTATCGAATTTAACGCACCATCAAAAAATTTTTTAAGAAAAGAAGAGCTCTCTGTATGAATGTATTCTTCCTCTTTAATAAGAGGCGTGTATATGTACACTCTTCCTTTCTTCTCATAGCCAAGAGCTCCTTTTTTAACAAGCCTTGCCAAAAGGGTCTGCACCGTTTTTGGGCTCCAGTCTTTTATTCCCTCAAACCTTTTTACTACATCGTTTGTACTTATCGGGGCCTCGTCCCAAATGAGCTTCATTATCTCATATTCCGATTCGGAAATTCTAGGCATATCCTTCATCCAATCATCTCCTACAACTGTAATAATTGTATTATAACAGAAATATATATTATGTCAATTTATATTTTCAATGTCTGTTAAACTGACATAAATAAAGACAGGATGTTAAATAACATCCTGTCTTTATTAAGCCACTACTAAGTCTTCATCAAAATACTTTTTATGCCATACAAGGAACATATATATTGCCCATATCTTTCTGCTGTTATCGTTCTTTCCGTTCTTATGGTCGTCCAAAAGCTTAATAATTTCATCTGTTTTAAAATACTCACAAGCAGCCTTTGATGTAAACGCCTCTTTTACTATGTTATAGTACTTGTCCTCTTTCAGCCAAATCCTTATAGGCACGGGAAATCCTAACTTTTTCTTTTCAGCAACCATATCTGGAAGATACCTATGGGCCGCCTGTCTCATAGCAAATTTGGTATTTTCCTTTGTTACTTTATATTTGAGCGGAACTTTTCTTGCAACGTCAAATACTTCCCTGTCAAGGAACGGAACTCTTACTTCAAGTGAATGAGCCATGCTCATTTTATCAGCTTTTAAAAGAATATCACCGATAAGCCAGAAGTGTATATCTATATACTGCATTTTAGTTGTGTCATCCGCATTTTTTACCTTGTCATAAAGCTCCATGTGGTTATAATGTCCTGTAGGATTTTTTAAAAGCTTCTCCCTTTCCTTCTCATTAAACAGAAAAGCATTGCCAATAAATCTTTCCTCAACATCCTTACTCCCCCTGATAAGATAGTTTCTGCCTTTAATTCTAAAAGGTATTGCGGAAGCGACTGAACCGAGGAATTTTCTTATCGGCCTTGGCAGTCTTGTCAGAGGCCTTAACGAAAATGGCTCACGGTAAATATTATACCCCCCAAAAAACTCCTCCGCACCCTCGCCTGAGAGAGATACCTTTACATGTTTTGCAGCGGTCTGGCTTACAAAGTATAAAGCCACAGCGGAAGGGTCAGCCAGAGGCTCGTCCATATGATACTGGACAGTTGGCAGTACATCCCAATATTCGTCCGTTGTTATAAGTTTACTGTAATTATCTATATCAATCTTTTCTGACAACGCCTTTGCATAATCGATTTCATTGTATTTTTCATAGTCAAAGCCAACGGTGAATGTTTTATCCCCTTTAAAGCATGCGGCTACATAACTTGAATCAACCCCGCTTGAAAGGAAGGAACCAACCTCAACGTCACTTATTTTATGCTTCTTTATAGAATCCTGCATGGCATTATCAATCTTATCTACTAAATCTTCAAGCTTAACATTTTCGTCCGGCTCAAATTCAGGCTCCCAATAACGCTTTACACTTACTTCTCCGTTTTCAAAGGTAATGCTGTGTGCAGGCATAAGCTTATATATTCCCTTAAAAAATGTTTCCGGCAGTACTGAATACTGGAATGTAAGATAATTTTCTAATGCCTCCTGATTCATTTCTTTTTTATACGGTGTATACTGAAGTATGCTTTTTATTTCTGACGCGAATACCAGCTGTCCGTCAACAAGTGCATAATAAAAGGGCTTAATCCCGAAGAAATCCCTTGCTCCAAAAAGTTTATTCTTTCTGCTGTCCCAGATAACGAAAGCAAACATACCCCTAAGCCTGCTAAGTAAGTCCTCGCCGTATTCCTCGTATCCGTGAATCAGCACCTCAGTGTCTGCATTGTTGCTAAACACATGCCCTTTTTCTGTAAGTTCTTTTCTAAGTTCCTGATAGTTGTATATTTCACCGTTAAAAACGATAACAATATCCTTAGTTTCGTTATACATAGGCTGGGACCCGGAATCAAGGTCTATAATACTAAGTCTCCTGAAACCCAGAGACGCCCTTTCGTCAATGTGAGTTCCGGCGCTGTCCGGCCCTCTGTGTATAATAGCGTCCATCATATTTTTAAGAACCGACTCGCCCTGCGCAAGATGGCCCGTAAATCCTACAAAACCACACATTAGCTTACCTCCCGTGCTGTCAATAAATATATTTCACTCTAACACAATTTACCTCTGAAATCAAGTTGTGTAAATATTTTAATCAAACATCTTGACTAAATTTAAAAAAAGAAATATTATATTAAATAGTCGTTGATAATTATAAATTTATTGTTTGCAAAATATTTTCTAATATATCTGTAGAATATTTCAATTTTTTATGTTTCCGTAGCTCAGCTGGATAGAGCGACC
>CAUHBX010000314.1 GCA_959604475.1 uncultured Eubacteriales bacterium | reverse complement strand
GATAATCAGGGAAAAAGGAGTGAACAGCCTGTATATTTCAGGGCTTATACAACACTGTCGTTTGCAACAAGCGATGTGGAAAATGCAGGGGCTTTTATAGATACTGCACTTAAGGCTGGGGCAACAGGCTCTGATATATCATTTTCGCTGGAAAATTCCTCTGTTTATTATGCCCAGGCACTTAAAAATGCGATTAAAACCGCCGGCGATTCAGCTGCTGTAATAGCTGAGTCATGCGGGCGCAGTCTAGGCCCCGTAAAGGCTGTTGTAGAAACAACCAGTAATAACTATACAACAGAGACTCAGGGAATGTCTAAGTCCGTTAATGCGGAAATGGCAGACTATGAAGCAGGTGAAGGCTCAACAGTTATAAACTATGATAAAATAGATATAACCGCCAGAGTTACAGTAACATATAGTTTTAATTGAGATTAAAATAGGCTCTGTATTAAAATACAGGGCCTATTTTTATTATTGAGACTGTTGTATAAAACCAAATAAACATATATAATTGTAATGCGCATAAGCTATTTGTAACGGTTTATGCGGAGATGATTATGTGGATAATAAAGAGGAGGCCATTCGTTTTTTTAAAGGAGCGGCCTGCGGAGTTATACTTACTGTGGCCGTAATTATCACAAAAAACGGCTATGATGCGGCACATACGTTTATTGGAGAAGAGCATTTGGCTGTAGGTGAAAAGGCAGCTGTTATTGCCTCTATGCTTGAACAGAATTATATTGGAGATTTTGATAATACAGATCTTGCAGACCAAATGTATTCAGGTATGGCAGATGCAATGGGAGATCCATACACAAGATACTTTACTAAAAATGAAATGTCGGATTTTTTGAATGATGCTAACGGAACAATGTGCGGAATAGGAATAGTCATTTCTTCAGATAAAGATACTGGTCTTTGTATAATCAGTGAAGTAATAGAAAATTCCCCCGCTGAAAAAGCAGGTCTAAAGGCCGGTGACACAATTATTAAGGTAGACGATAAAGATGTAGTCGGCATGTCGGTTGTAGAGATTTCAGAGCTTACAAAAGGGAAAAAAGATACATCAGTCAAAATCAGTGTTGACAGGCATGGTGAAGGAGAAAAGCTGTTTGACATCAAACGTACAACAATAAATATGCAGTATGTTAAAAGTTCAAAGGATGGAGACATAGGATATATTAAAATAACTGAATTTGCTAAGGTGACAGCCGACCAGTTTGTGAAGTCCCTATCTGAGCTTATGAAGCAGGATATAAAAGGCCTGGTGATTGATTTAAGGGATAATCCTGGCGGAATGATAGATATAGTTACTGAAATTGCTGATACGCTTCTTCCTGAGGGAACTATTACATACACTGTGGATAAAAACGGAAATAGGGTTGACTTTAAATCAAAAGAAGGATGTATTGATATACCTATTGCCGTAATTGTTAACGGTGGAAGTGCTAGTGCTTCGGAATTGCTGGCTGGTGCTATTCAGGACAACGGCAGGGGAATAATAATTGGAACGCAGACCTATGGAAAGGGAATTGTACAGGGACTCTACAGCTTGAGTGATGGTTCGGGTCTAAAAATTACAATTCAAAAATACTTTACTCCAAACGGAGTATGTATACAAGGTATAGGTATTACGCCCGACTATGAAATAGAGACTGAAGATAAAACCAAATCAGCTGATGATAAGCAATATAATAAAGCCATTGAATTACTTAAAGACAAAATAAAGGAATGATATATTATGATAGACATAGCCCTTTTGGGTACAGGCGGAATGATGCCTATGCCTGACAGGTTTCTTTCGTCAATGTTACTTAGAATTAATGGAAGGCTAATAATGACTGACTGCGGAGAAGGAACACAGGTTACACTTAAAATGTTAGGCTGGGGATTTAAAGCTATAGATACTATTTGCTTCACACATTTCCATGCAGACCATATATCCGGCCTTCCGGGAATGCTTCTTACAATAGGAAACGCAGGGAGGATTGAGCCAGTTAAGCTAATCGGCCCAACTGGCCTTAAAAAGGTAGTTGACGGACTGAGGCTGATATTTCCTGAGCTTCCATTTAAGCTTGAGTTTGTTGAAATAGATGATACTTCTAAAACATATGATATGAGGGACTTTTGTCTTAAAGCAAATGAAGGTGACCACAGAATAAGATGCCTGTCTTACAGATTTGATGTAAAAAGAAAAGGGAAATTTTCAGTTGAAAAAGCTCAATCGCTAGGTCTGCCTGTTAAGCTCTGGTCAGTTCTTCAAAAAGGCGGAAAGGTTGAATATGAAGGAAAGACATTTACAAGTGATATGGTACTTGGAAGTGACAGAAAAGGGTTGAGCGTTTCCTTTTGTACCGATACAAGGCCAGTAGATTCGTTAGTAGACTTTATACGGGAATCAGACCTGTTTGTCTGCGAGGGAATGTACGGCGAAAATGAAAAGCAGGCCAAGGCTGTTGAATATAAACATATGCTTTTTTCTGAGGCTGCTAAGCTTGCTAAGCTTGGTTGCGTTAAGGAGCTGTGGCTGACACATTTAAGCCCCTCAATGTCAGAGCCTGAGCTGTTTGTAGACAACGCCAAGAAAATATTTGACAATACAAAAGTTGGGTATGATAGAATAACAGCAAGAATAAATTATGAGGATTAACGGAGGCATAT
>CAUHBX010000313.1 GCA_959604475.1 uncultured Eubacteriales bacterium | reverse complement strand
GGTATCAAAAAGAGGCGGTACGGTTTACTGTAAGATGATTAAGGAAGGAAGGGTGAAACTCTGCGGAAAGGCTGCCCTTTATTCAGAAGCGGATATATATGTGGATTAAAAGGATTAATAAACATATATGTTTGTTAAAAATAAGACGCTATATAACAATGTAATGATGTGAAACCTCTCTAAATATTAGAGAGGTTTTTTGTTTAGCTTTTCTTTGTTTTTATCTTGACAATCTTTGTTAAATGATTTACAATTAAATCAAGATAAAGGAACAAAACAAATTGAAAAATACAGCATAACTATTAAAAATACTTAAAACATTGATACATATGTGATTATATAAGGGGAGGTTTTACTATGACATGTGAAAAATTATTTAACAAAGCTTGTGAAGAAAAAATTGTTTTCAGAGGTAGTATATGATTACCCTGGAACATCATTTGCAATATATGCAAATGAAGAGATGACAAACCTTTCAGTTAATAATGCTAAAGATACCTATACTCCATCGTATGTAGATGAAGCAATAGCTTAAATTAGAAGGAACAAGGCAATACATTACGAAGAGTCCCTCAGTACAAAAAAATGCTGAGGGGCTTTTCCTGTTTAATTTAGTTTTTTATTTTCCGTAAGAAGTAAAATAATTATTACACACCAATATCCGATAACGGCAGGCAAGGATGCCTCTATACCGAAGGAACCTCCTGTAAGAAGACGGGAAGTTGTATTAAGTGTATAATTTAATACTGCTGAGCTGTTTGGCTCAGTACCTATGTTTATAATGCCTCCTATCATAATTAAATTCCATATCCCATGAACTAATGCGCTGGATACAATGGAATTACTTTTATAGCAAATAATTGATAACATTATTCCTACGCTTGTGCCTGCGGAAATTAACTGGATAAAATCTAAAAAGTTTGTATTTATTCCTATCAAATGAAACATGGAGAATAATATGGAGGGTATTAAAACAGACCAGAGCCTTCCCAATTTTAATTCGATTATTTTCATAATATATCCTCGGAAAACCATCTCTTCAGTTAAACTTGCAGTAATACATGTTAGAACCAAAGCGGTAAGAATACGTTTTAATAGCTGTACGTCACTCAGAGTATTATAGGAAAATAATCCGGGAACAAACAAAAAGAATGTAGCTAATACAATGCAGGGAAGAAGAAAAGCGCAATAAAACCAAATAGGTTTAGGCATGATAAATTTAATCCTGCAGTCTGCAGTACTTATATGAAGAATTTTTCTGCAGAATAAGCGTAAAAGAAAAAATGTTGAAAAAACTTGTATTAACGAGGACAATAATAATGATATAATTTCATTTGATATTAATACTGATATACATGAGAGCAGCTGGCAGCCGAGCCAGATTATTATTCCTGTAATTATATTTAGAACAACCTTAATATACATGATTATTAGCTCCCTTCAGAAATATTTAGGATAAAAAAACAAGCCGCTACGCGGCCCGTTTTTTTATTATATTTACATCTCCGCTTACAGAGTCAAAGGAGAATTCGGATTTTCCATTACCATGAACCGCTTCGTCATCATTCTTAGTTATATCGAATTCACAATTAATATCCCCGCTTAATCCGTCATAGGAATATGTGAACCCTTCATTAGTTGGAATTGTAATATTTATATCTCAACTTAATGTATCAGTATCAATTTCTTCAGTGCATATATCTGATAACAAATCAAGAACACCTGAAATGCTTTCAAAATTAATCCTGTTAACGCTTCCGGAAAGCTTCGCATTGCCACTAGTAGTTTCGACGTCTGCATATTTTTTGACGATAGTATTGTCAGAGTCAATGCTTCCGCTTACCGTTTCTATATCCAGCTCCGATACTTCTATGTCTTTTAAGCTGACATTTCCTGAAATATTTTCAATATCTAAGTATTTTACATTTATTCCTGTTACATCGGAATCAGAAGAAACGAGGTCAAGCCTTAAAGTTTTTAAGTTTGTCATTTCTTCGGGAACCTGCACAGTTAACTGCTTGTCATACTTATATCTGCCAAATGAAAAGATATTTGTACGGGGTTTTTCATACTGTATTATAAGCCTTCCATTTTCATTATAGTAATGGAGCATATCTTTTTCATCAAGCTCTCGGCGGCTTTCCTCATAAAATCGGACTGTGTCACCGTCGTAGATTTCTATGCTTACATTTCCTTCAATCCAGTTTATTTCTATTTCAGATATACTGTCTGAATCTATTTCGCCTTCACCGGCAGTATATTTTGAAGCGTTAGGATATTTATTAACTCCAAACGTAAAACTTCCAAAACCTATTCCAATCATCATTACATTTATAAGAATCAGAGCAACTGCAGACCACAGCACAATTTTTAGTATAGATGAATTTTTATTGTTCATAATTATCCCTGCCTTCTGAGCTCAAATATAGCCTGTATTATTTTTTCAATGGCAGCACCGACTAAGAATATAACCCATGTAATATGCCACGCATGTGTTGTGAAGCTTATTATAATGTATAGTATTGTAATAACACTCCAAACCGCGCTCTTAATTGACCTCATAGCGCGGAGATTGGAGTCATTTTGACATTGCCACTCCTTAAACTCTTCTACAATTGTATCATCCATTTTTTCATAGCGGGGCTTGGTCATGGAATTATAAA
>CAUHBX010000312.1 GCA_959604475.1 uncultured Eubacteriales bacterium | reverse complement strand
TCCTTCTGTTTCTCAAGAAGCTTTCTCTTTCTGGAAATATCGCCGCCGTAGCATTTTGCAAGCACGTCCTTACGCATTGCACTTACCGTTTCTCTTGCCACTATCTTTGCACCGATTGCAGCCTGTATTGGAATTTCAAAAAGCTGCCTTGGAATTTCCTTTTTCAATTTTTCGCAGATTTTTCTTCCTCTTTCAACTGCTACTGATGAATGTACAACAAAGCTTAACGCATCCACAACCTCACGGTTAACAAGAATATCAAGTTTAGTCAAGCTAGACTCCTGATATCCAATAAGGGTGTAGTCAAATGAAGCATATCCCCGGCTTCTGGATTTTAAAACATCAAAGAAGTCATATATAATTTCGTTAAGTGGCATATGGTATATTAGAGTCACTCTATTTTCATCCATATACTCCATGCTTATATATTCCCCTCGCCTCTGCTGGCAAAGTTCCATAATTGGTCCGACATAATCCTTAGGAAGAATTATTTCAGCCTTTACTATCGGCTCCTCCATCTTTTCTATTCTTGCAGGGTCAGGCATGTTGCTAGGATTTGAAAGTTCTATTTCCGTACCGTCCGTAAGATAAATTTTATATATTACACTCGGAGCTGTAGTAACCAGGTCAAGATTAAACTCCCTTTCAAGACGTTCCTGTATTATTTCAAGATGAAGCAGCCCTAAAAATCCGCATCTGAAACCAAAGCCAAGAGCTATTGATGTTTCAGGTTCAAAAAACAGCGAAGCATCATTAAGCTGCAGCTTCTCAAGGGCCTCTCTTAAATCCTCGTATTTTGCGCTGTCAGCAGGGAAAATACCACAGTAAACCATAGGATTTACCTTCTTATAGCCAGGAAGCGCCTCGTCGGTCGGATTTGCTGAATCCGTAACGGTATCTCCTACCCTTGTGTCCGCTACATTTTTTATACTGGCTGTAAAGTATCCTACATCTCCCGCATTAAGCTCATCACACGGGATAAATCTTCCCGCACCGAATACGCCTACTTCTACGACGTCAAATTCCTTTCCGGTAGCCATCATTCGTACCTTCGAGCCCTTTCTTATTGAGCCGTCAAAAACCCTCATAATTACAATAACACCTTTATACTGGTCGTATAAGGAATCAAATATAAGCGCTTTAAGAGGAGCAAATTCATCTCCGGAAGGTGCCGGAATATCAGTAACAATTTTTTCAAGAACAGCGTCAATATTAATACCGTTTTTGGCCGATATAAGCGGGGCATCCTCAGCCGGTATTCCAATTACATCTTCAATGTCCCTGATAACAAGCTGTGGATTGGCACTTGGAAGGTCTATCTTGTTTATTACCGGCATTATCTCAAGATTATTGTCAATTGCAAGATATACATTTGCCAGTGTTTGGGCCTCTATACCCTGCGCCGCATCTACAACAAGCACAGCACCCTCACATGCTGCAAGGCTTCTGGAAACCTCATAATTGAAGTCTACATGCCCCGGCGTGTCGATTAAGTTAAAAATATATTCTTCTCCGTCATTCGCCCTATAAATCAAGCGTACGGCCTGAGCTTTAATTGTTATGCCTCTTTCTCTCTCCAAATCCATATTGTCAAGTATCTGGTTTTGCATTTCTCTCTCTGTGAGCAGCCCTGTTGTCTGAATAAGCCTGTCAGCAAGCGTGCTCTTTCCGTGGTCTATATGCGCGACTATACAAAATTTCTTATTTTACTCTGTCTGTCTACAGGCATTTTTATCCTCCTAGTAAATTAATTCCGTTAATGAGTAAGTATATCATATTTTTTCGCAATCTACAATAAAATATATGCCTATACAGCATTATTTCGGTGTTTTGTTACGGTTTATTTATTGTTTTCTTATAAAAAATATGGTATATTATAGATAAGAGATTGACTTTCAATTAACAAAATAAAATTTAACATCATGTTATCCCCTATTATACACCTGAGGACATGCAGAATTTATAAAGCAGGCAGCAGTGTAATTCGTTAATCAGAGGGGAGTTGAGATTATGGCTCATAAGATAATTACCATAAGCAGACAGTTTGGAAGCGGAGGCCGTGAAATTGGTATGCTTGTTGCAGAGCGTTTGGGTATCAAATGCTATGACAAGGAACTGATAGCTATGGCTGCTGAACATGGAGATTTGGAATATAAGAGGCTTAGAAAGCTTGATGAAAAAACAGATAATCCTTGGTACTACGAAGTGATTTATGACGGAAATCATAATGTTTCCAAAGGAAAAACCGCATCTGTAGTTTTGTTTAACCTTGAAAGCGCTGTTATTAAAAATATCGCCCGTTCAGAGGATGCGGTAATTGTAGGCCGCTGTGCCGATTACATACTTAAGGACACAGATACAAAGCTTCTCACGGTTTTTATATACGCCCCCTTTGAAAGCCGTGTCCTTAGAAAGATGGACATAGAAAATAAGGGTCAGGCGCGTACAGAAGCAATGATTAAAAAAATTGATAAGCAAAGAAGTGAGTATTATGAGACCCATGTTGGTAAATTATGGGGAGACGCCGAAAGATACGACCTTTTCTTTGACTCAAGTATGCAGACAAAAGATGAAATCACTCAAGAAATAATAAGCGCTTATAAAAAGCTTGACTGATATAAATTATTTAAAAGCCATGAATTTAAAATTCATGGCTTTTAATTTTATTTCT
>CAUHBX010000311.1 GCA_959604475.1 uncultured Eubacteriales bacterium | reverse complement strand
ACAGAAAATTAAAGAATTTAAGAGGGTTCTTGTCGCCAACAGAGGAGAAATTGCCATCAGAGTATACAGGGCCTTAAACGAACTTGGAATACAGTCAATAGGAATTTTCTCAAAGGAGGATAAATACTCGGCCTTCAGAACCAAAGCCGATGAAAGTTATATACTTAATCCGAATAAGGGTCCAATTGATGCTTATCTGGACATTGCCGAGATAATAAAAATTGCAAAGGAAAGAAAGGTGGATGCTATTCATCCGGGATACGGTTTTCTTTCCGAAAATCCTGAATTTGTTGAGGCATGTGAGAAAAACGGCATTACATTTATTGGACCGACTGTCGCAACAATGAATTCGATGGGAGATAAAATATCTTCCAAGCAGATTGCCATTAAATGCAGTGTACCTATAATTCCGGGTGTTGACCATGCTCTTAAGTCACTTAATGAGGTAATGGAAATCGCTGAGAAAATAGGCTATCCTGTTATGCTTAAGGCTTCAAACGGCGGCGGAGGACGTGGTATGAGAATTGTTAACTGCGCTGATGATATGCCTAAGGAGTTTGAAGAGGCCAAAAATGAAGCCAAGAAAGCATTTGGCGATGACAAAATATTTATTGAAAAATATTTAAAGAGCCCCAAACATATTGAAGTACAGATAATGGGAGATAAGCATGGCAACGTAATACATCTTTATGACCGTGACTGTTCGGTTCAAAGACGCCATCAGAAGGTCGTTGAATACGCTCCTGCGGACTCAATAAGCAATGAAACTAGAGAAAAGATTTTTGCCGATGCCGTTAAGCTTTCAAAATATGTCGGCTACAGCAACGCAGGAACGCTAGAATTCCTTGTTGACGCGGATGAAAACTACTATTTCATTGAAATGAATCCACGTATCCAGGTTGAACATACGGTAACGGAAATGGTAACAGGAGTTGATATTGTTACAACACATGTTCTTGTTGCTGAGGGATACAGCCTGTTTTCCGAAAAGGTCGGTATAAAGTCTCAGGAAGACGTGCAGTGCAATGGCCATGCAATACAGCTGCGTGTTACTACAGAAGACCCTACAAACAATTTCCTTCCTGATACAGGAAAAATTACAGTATACCGTTCACCAGCCGGAAACGGTATACGTCTTGACGGAGGAAATGTGTTTACCGGAGCAGAGGTAATGCCTTATTACGACAGCCTTTTAGTTAAGATTATTGCTTACGACCGTACGTTTGAGGGTACAGTACGTAAGTGTGTAAGAGCTTTAAAGGAAACTCGTATAAGAGGCGTTAAGACTAACATTCCTTTCCTTATAAATGTTGTCCAGAGTAAAACATTTGAGGAGAGAAAATGTACAACAACATTTATTGAGGAAACACCTGAGCTTTTTGATATTGCTCAGTCAAAGGACAGAGCATCAAAAATTGCCGAGTTTATAGGGAATAAAATTGTTAATGAGTCTAAGGGAGATAAGCCTGACTTTGCACCTCTTATACCTCCAAAATATGATGAAAATATACAGGTATACGGAGCAAGAGATGAATTTCTGAAGCTCGGGCCAAAGGAATTTACACAGAAAATACTTAAAGATAAAAAACTATACGTAACTGATACTACAATGCGTGACGCCCATCAGTCTCTTGTGGCAACACGTTTCCGTACAAAGGACCTTGTTACTGCTGCCCCTGCGGCCAACACTATTTTAAGGAACGCGTTTTCAGCAGAGGCATGGGGCGGTGCGACATATGACGTTGCATACCGTTTCCTTAAGGAATCGCCTTGGGTAAGGCTTGAGCAGCTTAGAAAGGCTATGCCAAATACTCTTATCCAGATGCTGCTTCGCGCGTCAAATGCAGTTGGATATAAAAACTATCCCGATAATGTTGTTGAGAAATTTATTGAAGTATCAGCGGAGAGAGGCATTGATGTATTTCGTATTTTTGACTCCCTTAACTGGATAGAGAACATGAAAATGCCTATTGAGGTTGCCTTAAGGACAGGAAAAATTGTTGAGGGTACTATCTGCTATACTGGAGACATTTTAAATCCTAATGAAAAGAAATACACAATTGATTACTATATAAGAAAAGCCAAGGAAATAGAGAGCTTGGGCTGCCATATATTTGCTATTAAAGATATGGCCGGACTTCTTAAACCATATGCAGCTAAAAAACTGTTTACTGAGCTTAAGAAAGAGCTTCATATTCCTCTCCATCTGCATACACATGATACGACAGGAAATGGCGTGTCAACGGTTCTTATGGCTGCGGAGGCCGGAGTTGATATAGTTGACCTTGCAATCGAGTCAATGTCTACAATAACAAGCCAGCCGTCAATGAATGCAGTAGTTTATGCCCTTAGGGGAACAGACAGGGATACAGGACTTGTACCTGATGAGCTTGAGGAACTCAGCCGTTACTATGAGGACGTCAGAAAGATATATGCCGGATTTGAAAGCAAAATGAAGACGCCAAGTACTGAGATTTACAAGTATGAAATTCCTGGAGGGCAGTACTCAAATCTTCGATTCCAGGTTAAGGAAATGGGCTCTGCCGATGACTTTGACCAGATTAAAGAGCTTTATAGGCAGTCAAATGAACTTTTTGGAAATATTGTAAAGGTTACACCGTCATCAAAAGTTATCGGTGACTTTGCAATATTCATGCAGAAAAACGGACTTACAAAAGAAAATATATTTG
>CAUHBX010000310.1 GCA_959604475.1 uncultured Eubacteriales bacterium | reverse complement strand
TGGAATTCGTATCCATTTCCTACCGGACTCATTCTTCCAACATAGCCACTGCTAACATAATATCTGCCTTCAACGGGCCATTCCAGAAACCCCCCAGTATAAGCATTCACAAAATCGGAGTTTTCTTCCATACTTATAATTATTTCATAAACCCGGTTGCTTGCCTCTATACTCTCATTAAGCTCCTGCTCCATTAAGCTTGCATCCTGCCTGTATTCCTCAAGAAGCTCATTTCTTTCCTCATACAAAACAGTCATTTCAAATTCTTTTTGCGTTCTGAAATTTTCCAGTGCAGATTTTGCCTCCTGGCTATCAGTTATCTCATCAAGCTTAGTCTTCATTAGTTCTTCTGTTTCCTTAAGTTCCTCCATAAGCTGTGAATCGTATTCTAAAATATCCGTAACATATTGTTTATAAAGAAAATATTCCGATATATTATCACAGTTCAGCAAAACATCGAGGTCACTTTCTTTTCCCCCACTTTCATAAATGTACCTGAGCCTGTCGGACGCTTTTTTATATTGCTGCTCACTCTTTTTTGCAGCTTCATCATAATCTTTTTGTGCTTCATCTATTTTAATAAGCAGCTCCATCATCTTGCTGTCAATGTTGTCTATATCAATTTGTGCCTCAGACAGCCTTGTATCTAATTCTGCTATCTGTTCTCTTATTTCATCCTGGATGGAATAATTTTTCTCCAGCATGGTTCTGGTTGCTTCCTGCTCATCAATAAGTCCGCTGTATTCACTTTTCAGTTCTTCCAAAGTTTGTCCGTTTACTGTAAATGTTATAAGCGGCAAAATTATTAACAGCATTGCTTTTTTTGTTGATTTCATTGCTTTTGTCTCCTGTAATTATTTTACAGAATTATTATAACATTTACAAAAGTGTTAAGTCACAAAAACACTCCGACAATAGTTTACATGATAAAGCAAAAACCAACACTATAAATATAAAAAAGAGGACGATATAAATCGTCCTCCTAATATATAAATTTTTCAGCTTAATATCTTGCAAATTTCTTCTACAGCCTTTTCTTCATCTGTGCCAGTTGCAACTATCGAAATTGTATCGCCTTCCTTAATAGCCAGCGATATTGTCCCCATAATGCTTTTTGCATTAATGTTTTTTTCATCCTCCTCAATGCGTACATCACTTTTAAACTGACCTGCGCACTGTACTAAGTAAGCAACCTGTCTAGTGTCAAGAGTATTTTTGACCTTAATTGTTTTACGTACCAATTTCTTCACCCATTTCCTCTCTTAAAGAATCCGCAATATCTGCCAGTTTTCTAAGTCTGTGGTTTACGCCGGACTTTCCAACCGGCGGCTCAAGAAGCTGACCCAGTTCCTTAAGGCTGGCATCAGGATACTCCATTCTTAAGTAAGCAATATCACTCAGAGATTGCGGCAGCTGTGATAGCTCCATTCTTTTTAATATCAATTCAATAGGTGCAGTCTGTCTTACTGCCGCCGTGGCGGTTTTGCTTAAATTAGCAGTCTCACAGTTAACCTTTCTGTTAACATTATTGCGCATGTCTTTAAGAATACGTATATTTTCAAGGTCAAGGAGTGCTTTATGAGCACCCATTATATTCAACAGATCTACAATCTGTTCCCCCTCTTTTAAATATACTATGTAGTGTTCTTTGCGCTTTACGATCTTTGCATCAAGCTCAAATGAATTAATTAAATCCTTTAAACTTTCGCTGTAATCTATATCAGAACATGCAAATTCAAGATGGTACATTTTTTCAGGGTCAGATATAGACCCTGACGCAAGAAACGCCCCTCTTATATAAGCTCTTTTACAACAGACACTGTTCACCACAAGCTCGTCCACTCTTTTTGATACACATACATTTTTTTCTGTATTTTTCAAAAGTCCGCACGCCTGAAGCATTTTTCTTGCCTGTTCATCATTATTGATAAAGAGCATATAAACCATGTTCTTTTTAAGCTGACTGTTTCTTCTAGTCAGAACCTCACTGTCTATATTAAAAGTTTTTTTCAGCAATGTAAAGTACTTTCTAGCTGCGGCAGGATTTTCAGTTTGTATTTTTACACAAAATTTTTCTCGATTATAAGCAATATGTCCACACATATTCAAAATTGCCGACAATTCTGCTATATTGCAATGTCTTGCATTCCCAAAATGATGTGACAACTCGCTTTTTACATTAGATGAAAATGACAAAGTTTTATCCTCCCGCATGCATTTTTAAAAAAACAGAGCAAATTGCCAATTAATGCTTTAATTACACTAAATCCTTTTTGTTTTAGAATCCTTCTCAATATCATTATGGCTGATAATTACGCTGTGCTTGCTTTTAAACCTTTCAAACAGCTCATTGGCCAGAGTAACCGAGCGATGCTTTCCTCCTGTACAGCCAATTGATATTACAAGCTGGTTTTTCCCCTCTTTAATATACATCGGTATTAAAAATTCCAGCATATCTGTCAGCTTGTCCAAAAACAGCCTGCTTTCATCAAAGCTCAAAACATAATCAGATACCGGCCTGTCGTTTCCGGTAAATTCCTTAAGTTCGGGTATATAGTATGGGTTTGGTAAAAATCTTACGTCAAATACTAAGTCCGAGTCCATTGGAATTCCATATTTGAAGCCAAAGGAACAAACTTTTATTATAAGAGAATCAAATGTATTGTTATCTTTAAATATTTTATTTATCTGTTCTCTTAAT
>CAUHBX010000309.1 GCA_959604475.1 uncultured Eubacteriales bacterium | reverse complement strand
GGGGACATACATTTGGCGTACTTGTTGAGGCTGATATTCGCAGGGATTTATTTCAGCATATGCAAGAGCTGGGGTTTGACTATTTTGATAACAACAGAACAGGACAATTGATGAGCCGCCTTACTGCAGATTTGTTTGACATTACTGAACTTGCCCATCATGGTCCAGAGGATATGTTTATTTCTGCTGTGACTATTGCAGGCTCTCTTGCCGTTATGTTTACAATTCAATGGCGATTGGCGCTTATAATCACACTTATGATACCAATATTTCTGGTGGTTGTGAGATGCTGCCGACGCTCTATGAGTGAAGCTTCAGCTAAAGTAAAACAGACTACAGCATCAATAAATGCAGATATTGAATCTGGACTATCAGGGATTAAAACCGCAAAAGCATTTGCAAACGAAGCAACTGAACTTGAAAAGTTCAATTTGTCAAATAGCTCGTTTAAGACTTCGAAACGCCTGTTTCATAAGGCTATGGGGCGCTTTAATGCGGTTATGGAATTTTTTATGTGCCTGCTATCACTTGCGGTTATTGCTGTCGGAGGCGCGTTAATTATGAAAGGAAAGCTAAACACCATAGATTTGATTACGTTTAGCCTATATGTAACAGCCTTTGTTAATCCGTTACGTAAACTTTCAAACTTTGCAGAGTTATTTGCTAATGGAACAGCGGGATTGCACCGTTTTGTTGAAATGATGCGTACGGAGCCAACGCTTACAGACTCACCTGATGCTAAAGAATTAGAGTATGTAAAAGGGTATATAGACATAAATAAAATATATTTTGCATATCCAAATAGCCCTGATGTACTGCATAATGTCTCTTTACAAATTCGTCCGGGTGAGACTATTGCCCTGGTTGGGCCGTCTGGAGGAGGGAAAACGACTTTAAGTCAATTAATTCCAAGGTTTTATGATGTAACGGAGGGATACATCCGTATAGACGGCCAGGACATACGTAATGTAACTCAAGAATCTCTGCACCGCAATATAGGTGTGGTGTAGCAGGATGTATTTCTTTTTGCCGACAGTATTGCTGAGAATATTCGATATGGACGGCTGGACGCTTCTATGGAGGAAATTGCTCACGCTGCGCAATTAGCTGAAATTTATGATGATATTATTGCTATGCCGGACGGATTTTATACTGATGTAGGGGAAAGGGGCGTACTGCTTTCTGGAGGACAAAAACAGAGAATTTCTATAGCAAGAATATTTTTGAAGAATCCTCCGATACTGATTTTAGATGAGGCAACCTCTGCATTAGACAGTGTGACGGAGGCCAAAATTCAGAAAACATTTGAAAAACTATCTGTGGGACGAACAACAATTGTTATTGCCC
The DNA here is from genome assembly GCA_959604475.1 of uncultured Eubacteriales bacterium. Lineage (GTDB taxonomy): Bacteria > Bacillota > Clostridia > Lachnospirales > Anaerotignaceae > Metalachnospira. Next base: position 1,366 of record CAUHBX010000309.1, on the reverse strand, counting down.
ATCGATTATCAACAGTCAGAAATGTCGACCGGATTGCGGTAATAGATAATGGAAAAATCATTGAGCTTGGCTCACATGAAGAACTTATGATGAAAAATGGAGCTTATGCTGAGCTGGTTCGTACTCAGGATTTAACATGAAAATTACCTCATTAACTCAAATATTGACATAAAACAACAAGTATGTTAATATTCCAATATAATGAAAACCGTTTGTAGCGGAAAGGGCAGATAGAAATCTGTAGCAGTTTGCTGTTTATTTATAAAGAATATCTTATACCACGAAGGTATATTCGAACAATTCGATTTCCTTTGTGGTATTTTTTTATTCATTTATAGTTAAATTATTTTAAATTGGGGGACATAATATGAAAAAAGTTATAAAAAAATAATAGCTGTTTTAATGATTTCCGTATTTGCATTGGGTATGGTATCTTGTCAGTCTGAAAACAAAAGTTCATCAACAGCAGAGACAAACAATTTAGATGAGCAAAAGGACAGTGATACAATCAAGGTTACAGATGTAGCTGACAGAATTATAACAATCCTAAAAATATAGAATTAAATAGTGAATAAATGGCCCGTTCGACGCTTTACGTCTGACGGGTGTTTTTTACTTATAATTCTCTGGTTCTGCGAAATATGGTTTTAAGCTATATCCTTGTCATATATGAGGCTGAAAAATTGACATTTGCCATTTTTTGTAATAAACTTATTTGGTACAGGTACACAGAGTTGCGGATATTAAACGGATAACTGGCCAACAAAAATATGGTTTCACTGCTTCAAGATGTTGAAGTGCATTAATGAGCTGATAAATATAAAGTGAAAAGGGTGATAGGATGAAGCTCCAAAATAAAGTTCTAATTGTAGATGACTCAGAACTGAACCGTTCATTACTTGCGGATATGCTTTGTAATGAGTATGAAATTTTGGAGGCTGAAAATGGGCTGCAGGCAATGAAGCTCTTAGAATACCGTCACTTTGAGATTTCGCTGATACTACTGGATATTGTCATGCCGGAGATGGATGGATTTGAAGTTTTGGCCATGATGAATAGAAACAAATGGATTGAACAAATCCCGGTTATCATCATATCAGCAGAAACGACTGCTGCATATATTGATACTGCCTATGATTTAGACGCAACCGAGTTTGTAAGCCGTCCATTTGACCCTAAAACAATCAGGCGTCGTGTTTCTAACACTATTATGCTATATTCAAAACAAAAATTTCTTGAAAATGCAGTAACTGAGCAACTCTTGGAAAAAGAAAAAAGCAACCTTATTATGGTAGAGGTTTTAAGTCATATTGTAGAGTTTCGTAACGGCGAGAGCGGTATACATGTTTTTAATATTCGTACCATA
>CAUHBX010000308.1 GCA_959604475.1 uncultured Eubacteriales bacterium | reverse complement strand
ATTTGTCTTTTTATAAGCTAATCCTGCCAGCAGTGCTCCAACCATGCTTCCGGGAAAGGCAAGAAGGCTGCCCGTTCCCATTATATTTCTGATTGCTGATGTACAAAATGCAGCCAGAACACCATATGCGGGTCCCAATGTCACACCGGCAACAACATTTACTAAATGCTGTATCGGAAAGCATCTGGATGCCCCAATAGGAATGGAAAAGGCTGATAATGCAACGCCTACTGCTGTAAGCATGGCCGCCGCGACAAGTTTTTTCATGTTGAGCTTCATAATAGTCTCTCCTTTAGTTGAATTTATTTCTGCAAACAAAAAGTACGCAAAGCATACGAAAACAGACACCCGCGGTGGTGTCCCCCTTCGTACGTTTTCCGTACTCTCACAAATAGTATATTGTATACAGTAACATATGTCAAGTTAAAATTTATTACCGGTTAATAATGTACCTTAACGTTGCAAAGCTTAGAACTGTATGCTAGAATAGTCTACTGACGGTATAAGACTATTTGAATTAGGGGAATTTTATGAATTTAGAAAAGGGATTTTATAAAAATATATTTGCTATAGCAATTCCTATAGCTCTGCAAAACTTAATTACACTTGGAACCAGCTTAATGGACACAATTATGCTTGGCCGCGCTGACACTACGGGAATACTTCTTTCAGCTTCATCCCTTGCCAACCAGCCGTTTTTTATACTGCAGGTGCTGACATTTGGATTGGCAAGCGGCTCGTCGGTTCTCTGCGCCCAGTATTGGGGCAAGGGAGAGCTTAAACCAATTAGGGATATTTTTTCCTTTGTTTTGAAGCTGGCTGTGGCCGTCGGCATAATATTTGGACTGACAGTGCTTTTTGTACCTGAAAAGGTAATGGGTGTTTATTCCAACAATGCTGAGGTTATAATGAGGGGCTCCCAGTATTTAAGAATACTTGGATATGCGTATTTCACCTTCGCGATAAGCAACACGATGCTGTCGGCCTTAAGAAGCATAGAGGTGCTTAGGGTATCTGTAATCTGCTCTGTTGTATCATTCTGTACAAACGTATTTTTAAACTGGGTACTTATATTCGGAAATCTTGGGGCTCCTGCATTAGGTATACAGGGCGCGGCGATAGCCACACTGATTGCGCGTCTTTTGGAATTTTTTATAACCGCATGTTATATATTATTTATAGATAAGAGACTTAAATTTTGGAATAAAGGATATATTCAGACATAATAAAGTTTTGTCGGGAGATGTTGTTAAAAACGGAACTCCGGTTGTAATAAATGAACTCATGTGGTCCCTTGCTACATCAACACAGGCTGCAATACTTGGACATATTACATATTCCGCTGGAGACCCTGTTGCTGCTAACTCAATAGCAGGCGTAATACAGCAGCTGTCAACGGTCGTAATTATGGGAGTTGCAAATGCCGCCGCCGTTCTGGTTGGAATGGCTATTGGCGAGAATAATATGCAGAAAGCTGAGGATAGGGCAAAAGCGCTTAGGAACCTTTCCTTTGGGATGGGTGTAATATCATGCATTTTTATATTGGCTGTAAAAAATATATTTATTAATTTCTACAATGTACCAATTGAAACAAAGGAGCTGGCTTCCCAAATCATTACAGTTTTTGCATTCATAACTATCTGCTGCTCAGTAAACCTTGTGCTTTTAATGGGTGCATTGAGGGGAGCGGGAGATACAAAATTCTGTATGAGCCTTGAAATATGCTGTCTTTGGCTTCTTGCTATTCCACTGGCGCTGATAGCTGCATTTAAATTCCAATTTCCGGTTCCGCTTGTTTTTTTAATTATGAAGATTGACGAGCCGACCAAAATGATATTGTCCTTAATTAGAATGAAGGGAAATAAGTGGCTTAATTCACTTACAAGAGAGTTTGAGTGAAAAAATGGCTTTAAACATAAGTTTAAAGCCATTTTTTTAATAAAATCCTGCCATTATTGGCGCAATTGCTACGGTCAGTACGCCTGCAATTACAATTGCAAGGGAACCCATAGCGCCTACCAGTTCGTCCAGTTGGATAGCTCTTGAGGTTCCTATTGCATGTGACGCTGTTCCTACCGAAAGGCCTAATGCTATAGGATTTGTTATTTTGAATACTCTTGAGAACACTGTTACAAAAGCGGCGCCTATTATACCTGACACAACAACCGCTACACAGGTAACACCTGCTATTCCTCCAAGCTCCTCTGTTATTCCTAAGGCGATAGCAAGCGTAACTGATTTTGATGTCAGGCCGAAATACACCTCATTTGAAATATGAAGCATCTTTGCAAGCACAAACATAGTAACGGCACAGGCCACAGAGCCAGAAAGTATAGCACAGATAATAGCCTTAAAATTCTTTTTCAGCACTTCCATCTGCCTGTAAAGAGGGACGGCAAGCGAGATTGTAGCCGGTGTCAGAAGGAATTGTATCATAGAACCTCCGACATTATATGTATCATAGCTTATTCCCGTAACAGTGAGAAATACAATTACAATTATTATTGCAATCAGCAGAGGATTGCAGACAACCAGCTTTGTTTTCTGATTGATTACCATTCCTATTTTAAAGGCTAGGAGAGTTAAGGCAATACCAAAAAAGGCTGTGCCGAACAGTCCGCTGTATAAATTTGCCAGCATAGTTTATTCCTCCCTTCCGCCCTTATTTCTGCCCTCTATAATTTTTTGCGCTACCTTTCCGGTTACAAAAAAACAAACGAC
>CAUHBX010000307.1 GCA_959604475.1 uncultured Eubacteriales bacterium | reverse complement strand
AGGACTTAATAATATAGATGTAGATGCTATTTTAGATGCGGGTTATATCGAACAAATGTCAGAAAAAAAGTGGTGGTCACCATTTCCTCAGGTGCAAATGACTGAACGTCCGGATAAAGCTTCGGCAGCTCTTTTAGAGGGTAGGGTTGCGGTAGCCGTTGATAACTCGCCTATGGTTTTAATGCTTCCTTCAACTCTCAATACTTTTTTTCAAGCCGCAGAGGATTATTATGACCGATGGGAAATAATGAGCTTTATAAGAATTATCAGATATATAGCGGCTTTTTTTGCGCTGGCGCTTCCTGGGCTTTATATTGCGCTTACTCTTTATAATCCGAACTTACTTCCTGTTGAGGTTGTATTGAAAATAGCCGGTACAAGGATGAATGTACCTTTTTCAGCGGTGACTGAAGTATTTGTCATGGAAATAGCCTTTGAGCTTTTACGTGAGGCTGGAATAAGACTACCGTCTCCAATTGGCTCCACGCTAGGAATAGTCGGAGGAATTGTAATTGGCCAGGCGGCTGTGGAGGCAGGGCTTGTTGGGCCGGTTGTCGTTATAATATCGGCTATAACCGGAATTTGTACGTTTGTTATCCCAAATCAGGCTATGGTAAACGGCATAAGGCTTTCAAAGTATATAATTCTGGCTTTGTCAGCATTTTTAGGGCTCTTTGGCTTTTGGATTGGCCTAATATTAATTATAGTTCACCTGTGTTCGCTTGACAGCTTTGGGATACCCTATATGTATCCATACTGTTCGGCTTCCGAAAGCGGATGGGATGACCTTAAGGACAGTGTTATCCGTGTGCCTCTCTTTATGCTGAAAAAACGCCCTGTATTTGCTTCACCTAAAAACAGGACTAGGAGGAGTTAGTATGCTGTTTACGAATGGAAAAATATCCGCAAGGCAGATGCAGTCCCTTATAATACTCTGGATATTTTCGTCAGCCCTTATAGGTATGCCGTCAGCGGCTGTATATAATATATACAGCGTACTCATAGGTGCAGTAATTGTACTTGCGGAATGCCTGCTGATATGCTATGCGGAAAAAAGATTAAATGGAAATGAAAAATATCAGAGACTAACAGCCATGCTGGCCGGTATAAGCATGATAATCTATGCAGGAATAAATATTAAGCTGTTATGCGGCGCGGTGAGCATATTTTTGCTTCCAAATACGCCAGCGTGGATTATAGCGCTTGTTTTTGCTCTTGCAGCGCTTTATATGGCAGTCCTTGGCTCTCAGGCTGTGGGACGGTCAGCGGAACTGTTTTTAATTATAGTAGGCGTTAATGCCGTTATTTCCGCAGTGCTGTGTCTGTCTGACGCAGGAGAGGGACTGCTTACGTCAGCATTCTTAATTACTAATCAAAATGTATTGTTGAATGGACTTAAATGTGCCTGTATGTTCGGAGGAGCTCAGGCTTTATATGTACTGCTTCCGTACACAGATGGTGAAGAAAAAACAAAGAAAGCGGTTTATGCCGTACTTATATCAGTGGTAGCAGTTGTATTTTTTACTTATACAGCTGTTTCTAAGTTTGGTATAAACGATACGGCCGCAAGAGTTTATCCTGCCCTTAATATAATGGATACTGTCAGCCTGCCGTTCATTTTTGGGGACAAACAAGATGTTTTTATGCTCCGTATGTGGATGTTTGCGGTTTTTGCCGCAGTTGGCTTTGGGGTGTTTTCGTGTGGAAGGGTATTCAGCAGGTCTAAAACGGCATGTCCCCATACAATTATAAGCGCTGTTATAGCATTGTCAGTTTCATTTATTCCTCAGGATATAAATGGGGCCGTTCAGATGCTTTATACTGCAGGGGAAATTTCCCTTTTAGTTTTTGGAGTTATTCTTCCGGCTATAAGCTTGACTATAGGGACTAAAGGGGGTTCAAGGGAATGAAGCGAAAATTTTTATTGCTGATGATTGTTTCTATGCTTTTAACCGGGTGCTATGACAAGACTGAGACAGAAGAAAGGCTGTATGTTGTCCTTATGGGTATTGATGGAAAGAAAATACCCGACAGCTATGATATCTATGGAAATGAGGGCAGATATATAGTTTCTGTAGGAGAAGCCAAACTTGAAAGCGATATAGGGGATGACAGCGAGGAGCAGAAGACGGTAATCTTATCAGGAAATACATTTTCTGAGATTAAACAGACTGCAGATAAATACAGTGACAAAGAAATATATTTTGGACAGCTTAAGGCTGCCGTGCTTGGTGCCGACATAATAAAAGACCCTGATAAACTGGCAGAGACTGTTTATAACATAGAAAGAATGGATGACATAAATACAAAGGTTGTCGTGTTTGCTTCGGAAAAATCGGCGGCTGAGGCTGTAGAGGCTGTTATGTCTAAGGACTCAAAGGGAGGACTGTATTTATGGGATTATTATAAAAATAATGATGGAAATGCCGATGAGTATATGGATTTTGAAAACCTGGTAAAATGCATGAGGGAGGACGAAACATTTATAATACCCAAAATAATCGCAGATAAAAGCCAAATACTGCTTGATGGCGGTTATGTAATAAAAAAAGGGGAGCTTATGGGTGAAATAACAGATGAAGATATTAAAAGTATTAAGTGGTTTGAGGGTAAGGCAAAAGGAGAACAGATAAACGACAATGAGCTGTCGGTCAGTGTGAAAAAACAAAGGATTACAGTATCTGATGAGAATGGAGTAAACGTAATCAATATTAAGGCGGA
>CAUHBX010000306.1 GCA_959604475.1 uncultured Eubacteriales bacterium | reverse complement strand
CGACGGGCCTGCTTGACCCTGAAATTATGGTTAAGCCTGTGCAGGGGCAGATTGACGACCTGATAAGCGAGGTAAATAAAACAGTTGAGGAAGGACATAAGGTGCTTGTAACGACGCTTACTAAACGCATGGCTGAGAGGCTTACCGATTATATGAAGGAAATGGGCATAAGGGTAAGATACCTCCATTCTGACATTGACACACTGGAAAGGCTCGAAATAATAAGAGACCTTAGAATGGACGTTTTTGATGTGCTTGTCGGAATAAACCTTTTAAGGGAGGGCCTTGATATACCTGAGGTTTCGCTTGTTGCTATACTCGATGCCGACAAGGAGGGCTTTCTGCGCTCCGAAACAAGCTTAATACAGACGATTGGACGAGCGGCAAGAAATTCTGAGGGCCGCGTTATTATGTATGCCGATGTTATGACGGATTCCATGAATAAAGCAATAACGGAGACTAACCGCCGACGGGAAATACAGATGAAATATAACGAGGAGCATGGAATTACACCTCAGACTATAAAGAAAAAGGTATACGATATAATACATGCTACAAAAACCGTTGAGGAAAAGAATACCAAAGGGCTTAGTAAGGATTTGGAATCAATGGACGTCAAGGAACTGCGAAAGGAAGCAGCTAAAATAGAAAAAGACATGAAGCGTGCCGCTTCAGACCTGCAGTTTGAGAGGGCCGCCGAACTTAGGGATAAGCTGATAGAAATAAAAAAATATTTAAACGGTGAATAAAATGGGTAAAAATATAATTGAAATAAAGGGAGCGCGCTCTCATAATCTTAAAAACATAGACCTGAACATACCAAGAGAAAAATTCGTAGTATTTACAGGCGTATCAGGTTCAGGAAAAAGCTCACTTGCTTTTGATACACTTTATGCGGAAGGACAAAGACGCTATGTTGAGTCTCTGTCTTCATATGCCCGTCAGTTTCTTGGACAGATGGATAAGCCGGATGTGGATTATATCGGCGGCTTGTCGCCGGCAATAAGTATTGACCAGAAGACTACAAACAACAATCCCAGGTCAACTGTAGGTACAGTTACGGAGATATATGATTATTTTCGTCTGCTTTTTGCCAGAATAGGCATTCCTCACTGCCCTAAATGCGGCAGAGAAATTAAGAAGCAGACTATAGACCAAATAGTTGACCAGATAATGGCTTTTCCTGTGGACAGTAAAATTCAGATTTTGGCTCCCGTTGTAAGAGGGAGAAAAGGGGAGCATACGAAACTTCTGGAGGACGCAAAGAAAAACGGATATGTACGTGTAAAAATAGATGGCGAGGTATACGACCTTTCAGATGAAATAAAACTTGAAAAGAACAAAAAACATGTTATAGAAATCGTAGTTGACAGGCTTAAGATAAGGGAAGGCATACAAAAAAGGCTGACTGATTCTGTTGAAACAGCTTCAGCATTATCAGGAGGATTAATTGTTGCCGATATAATAGGCGATAAAAGTGTCACATTCAGTGAAAGCTTTGCCTGCCCTGACTGTGGTATAAGCATACCTGAGATTGAGCCGAGGTCATTCTCTTTTAATAATCCAAGCGGCGCGTGCCCGGAATGCACAGGCCTTGGAATGATGAGGAAGTTTTCGCCGGAGCTAATAGTGCCTAATACCTCATTGAGCATTTCCAAGGGAGCGATAACGGCTCCCGGCTTTAACTCCATATCAAATAATGGGAGTATGAGCGCTGAATTGTTTAAGGCTCTTGCAAAAAAATATAAGTTCAGCCTTGATGTACCGTTTGAGGAGCTTTCCGAGGATATAAAAAATATTATATTTTACGGGACAAAGGGTGAAAAGCTTAGAATCGAGTATATGAGCGCCAAGGGAATAAGCTATTATGAGTATACCTTTGATGGAATAATAGGAAACCTGCAAAGAAGGTATAACGAGACCTCAGAGGCAATGAGAGGCGAATATGAGCAGTATATGACTGAGGTAAAGTGTCCAGTATGCCACGGAAAAAGGCTTAAGCCGGAAATTCTGGCTGTAACCGTAGGGGACAAAAACATATCCGAGGTTACCGAAATGAGCATTACCGAGACAAAGAAGTTTTTTGAAAACCTGGAGCTTTCTAAAAAGGACAGCATGATTGCCGACAGAATTTTGAAGGAGATAAATGCAAGAATAGGTTTTTTAGCTGACGTAGGATTGGATTACCTTACACTCAGCCGTTCGGCCGGAACGCTCTCGGGCGGTGAGGCGCAGAGAATAAGGCTTGCGACACAGATTGGTTCTGGCCTTGTGGGAGTTGTATATATATTGGACGAGCCTAGCATCGGACTTCATCAGAGGGACAATGACAAGCTTATAGCCACCCTTAAAAATTTAAGGGATTTAGGAAACTCCCTTATTGTTGTAGAGCATGATGAAGACACAATGTACGCAGCCGACTACATCGTTGATATAGGCCCGGGCGCGGGAAGAAACGGCGGAGAGGTAGTATGCGCGGGAAATGTCGAGGATATTAAGTCCTGCAAGAAGAGTGAGACCGGAGCTTATCTCAGCGGAAGGAAGAAAATCGAAGTTCCGTCTGAAAGAAGGAAAAATTCGGATAATCAGTATCTGATAATTAAGGGTGCTGAGGAAAATAACCTTAAGCATATAGATGTTGAAATACCTATAGGTGTGTTTACATGCATAACCGGCGTATCAGGTTCGGGAAAAAGCTCGCTTGTTAATGAAATTCTTTATAAACGGCT
>CAUHBX010000305.1 GCA_959604475.1 uncultured Eubacteriales bacterium | reverse complement strand
AAGGCTTGCTTCTGTTGCAAAAAATATGGACGAAAGCATAAACCGCGGTAAATACTATTTCTGTCTATATGACAAAGACGGTTCACTGCTGTATGAAAGCAGCCCTTCCATCGATATTCATATGCTGCCTGAAGAACTGTCCGACACAAACAGGGTATATAAAATATCCGAGGATGAGAGCAGTAAAAAGCTTATATTTGCAAGCCCAATTAAAGCCGCCTCATCTCAGTATTATATTGAGACAACTAAGGATATAACCTATATTTACGATGACAGAGCCTCTACAGTAAACCAGATACAGTTAATCACAGTTTTGGCTGTTATTCTGACGGCCTTCGTTACACTTATAGTCTCACATTTTCTTACCAAGTCGATTTCCTCTCTGTCAAAAACAGCCCGGAGGTTTGCAAAAGGCAATTATGATGTACGCTCTAAGCTTAATGGGAATGATGAAATAGCTATGCTTTCCCGGGATTTTAATTTTATGGCCGACAGCATAGAGCAGAAAATAGATGAGTTGAAGGACCGGGCTGAAAAGCAGGAGGATTTTACCGCGTCCTTTGCCCACGAGCTTAAAACCCCTCTTACCTCTATCATAGGCTACTCTGACATGATACGTACAATGCAGCTTCCCCCTGAGGAAACTATGGAATACGCCAATTATATATATCTTCAGGGCAAAAGGCTTGAAAGCTTGTCATTTAAGCTTTTAGAGTTAATTTCCTCAGGTAAAAAGAGTATTGCCTTTAAAAAAATCAGCATAGAAACTCTTCTGACCGAGGTATATGAGGTTGTGTTCCCTTCACTTGATGAAAAAAATATTAATCTGGAAGTGACATATTCAAGGGGATACCTTATTGGTGATAAAGACCTGCTCTCATCGCTTCTGATAAATCTTATCGACAATGCCAGAAAGGCCTCTTCAGAAAACTCTCAAATTGAAATCAAATGCCGAAGAGACAGAGGTTTTTATAAAATATCGGTTAAAGACAACGGCATTGGAATACCGGAAAAGGATTTAAAACGAATTACCGAAGCGTTTTATATGGTTGATAAGTCGAGGGCCAGAAAGGAAGGCGGAGCCGGGCTGGGGCTTTCACTCTGTTCAAAAATAATAGGGCTTCATAACGGAAGATGGGAAATTAAAAGCACGGAAGGGGTTGGGACAGTTATAAGTCTATACCTTCCGATGAAAGGAGGCCGCACGAATGAGAACAAGAGCTAAATACGCCGCAGCCGTTACTGCCGCCCTATCGGTCTTTGCATTCTCATTTTCACTTCCAATGCTTTATGGAAGGCAGGCCGATGTAAAAATGCTTAATAAGGTAAGTTCTTTAGAAACAGAGGAGGATATAATAAATCTAAGCTATCAGGACAACGGTGAAAGAATTTACAGCATATTAAGCACTGCTGAGTCTGCTTTGAAATATGGCGTTGGTCTTAATTCCTTATATTCAATAGGGGCTTCCGATATGCCGCAGGAATTTAAGGACGGATTTATAACTCAGCTTAAGCAGCTGTGCAGTCTTGGAATTATACCAGATTTATCAGAATATGACCTTTATGAAAACATGCAGTATACAGAATATCTGAATTCATATACTCCTGAGAGCAGTTTATCCTGTAATATAGTATATTTAAGCGCAGAAGACGGATATGAGGCAGCCTTTCTCATTGACTCAGAAACCTACTGCGTTTATTACAGTACAATTATGCTTTTAGAAGGAAAGACTATTGAAGATTTTCCACACGGAGAAAGCAGCTATTATAGCAATGTTGTAAGCTATTACGGAGCAGACAGCTATTTACAGCCATATACTATGGATTCTGAAACCTATTCAAACCTCAAATTTAACGACCGATACGCAGCGTTCTTGCTGTTGGACGGAGGCTATTACTTTGCCTGCGGCATAAGGGATATTTATATGCTGCAGTATTATAATGATATTTACAATAGTACCGCTGTAGATACCGCCGGAAATATCAGAGCAAATTTTTCCGAAGAATATTAATATTCTTCAAGTTTTACAACTATGATACAAAGCCTGTACAATTGAGATACCTCATTGAATTATCCTGTCAGTGTGATAAGGAGGTAATTTCAATGAGAAGAAGAAAAAGAAGGTTATTTATTTTACAGGTGTCTGCCTTTGTTATATGTGCCGCTGCGCTTTTAAAAATGCCAGCTCCGGCTTCGGCAGACCATGTCGTCAATAGCGTCAAAACAACCTTGGAAAACCCCTCGGTTGAAAACAGCCGTTACTTAACACTTGTAAATAAGAACAATAAGCTGCCCGACGATTACAGTGTGAATTTAAAAACCCTTAATAATGGATACTCACAGGTAGACGAGACCATTTATGACGCCCTTAAGGAAATGCTTACTGACGGCACAAATAGTGGATTAAATTTTTGTGTAGCCAGTGCATACAGAAGCACTTCAAGGCAGGAGGAAATATTGAACTCGGATATTGAAGCATACATGTCAAAGGGTATGGATTATGAGGAAGCATATGACGAGGCAACAAGACAGGTAATGCCTCCCGGTTACAGTGAGCATGAAACAGGTTTGGCTCTTGATATCGTAGCTGCCGACTATCAGCTCCTTGACGACGCTCAGGAAAACACCGAAGAAAATAGATGGCTTAGGGAAAACTGTTGGAAATACGGTTTTATTCTCCGCTATCCAAAGGATAAGGAAGATATAACCCAAATAGACTACGAATCATGGCATTTTCGGTATGTC
>CAUHBX010000304.1 GCA_959604475.1 uncultured Eubacteriales bacterium | reverse complement strand
TAGCGAGGGTTTTAAAGTTTTCAACCGCCTTGGGCGCTTCTTCCTCGAAAAATTTAACCTTCATGTCGCCCATATTAGTATGGATAACGGCTATTTCCTCGCCCTCCGCCGGAGGGTCGAGCTGTGTTATCTCCGTTCCCTGCGTAGCCAGATTGTCAAGATATGCCTGGTAAGCCTTTTCTTCTTCAGTCAGCTCGGTATTATCCGCCGAGCCGGACTGGTCTGTGTTTGACTGGCCGCTGCCGGATGTATTTGATGTGGAACAGCCTGAAAGCGCAAATAAAGCGCATACAGACAAAATAGATATAGTTTTTAAAGCATTTAATTTCATATTTCTTCCTTTCCGTCAATTCCGGCCGCCTTGTCGATTTCCTTTATTATAAGGTCAACCCCGTTGGCTGCGCCGCTGTTTTCCATAGACTTAACATATTTTTCCCTGTTGCTGTACAGGCCTCTTATTTCAATTTCAATTTTTTCGATTTCTTCTTCCTTAAGCACCTTGGCAAAACCCTGTTTTTCAAAGGATTCTGCGTTTAATATCTGGTCGCCCCTGCTGGCGTTTGTTGAAAGGGGTATTAGCAGGCACGGCTTTTTAAGCGCCAGAAATTCGGAAATAGAGTTGCTTCCCGCCCTGGATATAATGACATCCGCAGCGGCAAATATATCCTTAAGCTCCTCGTTAACGTACTCAAACTGCTTATAGCCCTTTGTGCCTAAAAGCTTCCGTTCAAGGTTTCCCTTTCCGCAGAGATGGACTATCTGAAAATCCTTCAGAAGAGATGGAAGCGCAGCACGCAGGGCATTATTTATCTTAACTGCCCCAAGGCTTCCTCCCATAGAAAGAATTACCGGTTTGCTGCTGTCAAAGCCGCAGTAATCAAGCCCCCTTTTGGCGCTGCTGTTAAAAAGCTCCTTCCTTATGGGCGAACCCGTATATACGCCCTTCTTTCCCTTGATATACTTTACTGTTTCGGGAAATGTCGTGCATACCGTTTTGGCATAAGGCATTGCCAGCTTATTTGCAAGGCCCGGCGTCATATCTGATTCATGCGCAACAACAGGTATCTTAAGCTTCCCAGCGGCTATTACGACAGGAACGGCTACAAAGCCACCCTTAGAAAATACCACGTCAGGATTTATTTCCTTAAGCACCTTTTTTGCGTCCGATATGCCTCCTATAACTCGGAAGGCGTCCTTGATATTCTCTTTTGAAAGATATCTTCTGAGCTTACCGCTTCTGACGGAATAAAACGGAATACCCTCCCGTCCAATCAATTCATGCTCTATACCGTTTTCGGTGCCGACATAGCTGATTTCCCAGCCTTCTTTTTGGAGCTCCGGAATAAGCGCAATATTAGGCGTAACATGTCCGGCAGTGCCTCCGCCGGTCAAAACTATTTTTTTCACTGTTTATCCTCTCCAATTTTTGTATTTCGATTTCACTATAATATCAGAAAAACATTTTCAGTTCCATATAAAAAATAAATTTTAAAGAATTCGTCACAATTGGGGCTCAGCCGCATATAGTTTTTAAGAAGGAGTGATTGCATGTATCCATATAATACAAGAATAAACGATGAACCCGTTTCAGACGCAAAGCTCGTGATATCCGCTGACACGCAGACAATCGCCGATATGTTGGTTGACGCAATCAATGACGAAGCCGGAGACTATAAAAAATATACTGACCTCTCGCAGTCAATCAGCGATGCCGAGGACTCGGAAACAGTTAAATCCATGTCCTATGACGAGTTTAAGCACAAGCGCATTTTTGAAGAAATTTATCACGCACTGACCGGAAACGATGCCCCGCAAACTAATACGGGCAGCCAAACGCCAGGTGAAAATTTGATTGGCGAGCTAACTGACAGCCTGTTTGCCGAGCTTGAGGCTGTGGAGATGTACAGGGAACTCATGTCGGCCTTTGAAAGCACAATGATAAGAGACATGATATTTGAGGTTATCACTGACGAGCAGGCCCATGCCGATATTATTAACTACCTGTTAGCTAAAAACAGAAGCAAATAGCTTAAAAGCGGTTTCTCAGCGAAACCGCTTTTAAGCTATTTTAAATTAAGTTCAACCGTAACCTTAGTCCCCTTGGGCTTATTATGAGCCACTTTAAATTTCCCTCCGTTTTGCTCTACTATCCGTTTGCACATAAAAAGGCCGACTCCGCTTCCGCCTTTTTTAGTCGTATAAAATAGCTCCCCTATTCTGGCTATATCCTTGTCTGATATACCGCAGCCGCTGTCTGCAATTACTACAGCTACCCTCTTCTGCCTTATTTTAATTTCAGCTGTTATCGTATCGCCCTTCTCGGTAGCCTCGACCGCGTTTTTAATAAGATTTTCAAACAGGCTCTCTAAAAGCTCTGACTTGCAGTTAACTGCCGCATCCTTAACCTTGCTTTCAAACTTAAATGTCCTGTCGCATGAAGACGAATATTTGTTAATAATTTTCCTGACAATAGCCGCAACGTCGCTGTCCGCTTCTCTGCTGGCTTTTTCGGCGTTTTTTATGTATTCCATATTTTCCTGAATCAGATTGTTAATTTTTTCTATACAGGCATAAACTGTTTCAAAGCTTTTAGTATTTTCACTCTTATTTTCAAGTTCTATCAGCTGAACGTTTGCCTTTATTACCGCAAGGGGATTTTTAATCTCATGTGCGAAAAAAGCCGCCTGCTCCGCATAGTTTTCTGCCGTGGAATTGTCCATATTTCTTCCTCCCTTAATCTTCCAGCCTA
>CAUHBX010000303.1 GCA_959604475.1 uncultured Eubacteriales bacterium | reverse complement strand
CTGAGGAAATAGAAATGGGCGTGATTGTACCGAACGATATTGTCACACTGCTTAAGAAAATGGCTGAGGCTCCTAGGTTTAAGGATTTAAATCTGACAAAGTATATAAATAAAATAGATTATGAAAACGAGCAGCAGTTTGCCGCGCTCACCATATTGCTTGGCGACGGCAGTTTTTATATAGCCTTCCGCGGCACCGACGACACAATTGTCGGCTGGAAGGAGGATTTTAATATGGGCTTTATGACAGCGGTGCCCTCGCAGCTTGACGCGGTAACGTACTTGAGCTCCGTTTCCCAGGAGCTGGAGGGAGGAATATTGATTGGCGGCCACTCCAAGGGCGGAAACCTTTCCGTATATTCGGCCGTTCACTGCGCCGACTCTGTCAAAGACAGGCTGATAAGGGTCTATAACAACGACGGCCCCGGCTTTTCCAGAAAAATAATAGATACCGCAGAATACGCCAAGGTCGCGGACAGAATCAAAACCATTATACCCGAGTCCTCCGTCGTTGGGATAATGCTGGAACACGAGGAGAAATTCACAATCGTAAAGAGCACGCAGAAGGGGCTTCTGCAGCACGACGGCTTCAGCTGGGAGGTGCTTGGCACGCAGTTCATTGTGACCGAGGAAAGGACCCAGTACAGCGAAATATCCGACCTGGCCCTTAAAACATGGATTAATGATATGGACACCGACGAGCGCATACTTTTTGTCGACACGCTTTTTGATATACTGCAAAGCACCGACGCCAAAACACTGCTGGATTTGAATACAAATAAGCTGGAAACGGCGATGTCCCTTCTTAAAACCATAAAAAATTTAGACGACGATAAAAAGGAAGGCATGAACAAAATAATCGGCGCCCTTTTCAAGGACAACGTAATGGCGGCTGTAAATACTATGTTTAAGCCCAAGGAAAAGGAAAAAAAGAAGAAAAAAGGCGGCAGGCAAAAATATATAACAGTGAAAAGGGAATAAAAAAGGAGCATAAGCTCCTTTTTTATTCCCTGATTATTTTTTCCGCCATGGTCTTAAGCACAATAGCCTCGGCCGACAGCTTTATAACATAGTTTTCCAGCTCGGTTTCGTTATAGGACGAATACTTGTCAATATCGGCGGCGGCCGCCTCATACAGGTTATTTACAAATCCGTTGTAAATTTTTTTAATTTCTTCCTCGTCCTGTACATCTGGAAGAGGCAGAATATTCTTAATCATCGCTATACTAAATACCTGCTTCATAAGACAGACTAATATAAAATAGGCAATATGTGTCCTTGAATATTTCTTTTTAACAGGCGCAGGCACAACCTTCATCTTAACATAATTGTTAATCATATTTTTGGTTATGGCCTCGCTCTCGCCATCCTGTATCATGCCAAGATACTGGTTCAGCAGAATTATTACCTGGTCCATATAAAGCTCTATTGCAGGCAGACCGTCCCAAGACGGAATTTCCGTTTTTTTAAGTTCCTCCCCAACCTGGAGAAGTTTCAACCTGAGTTCTTCCTCCATACCATCAGCTCCTATTTTTATAGTATATCATGCAATTTTGTCAACTTCAATACATAGTATTAAAAACTACAGAATACACTTCATATAGCATATAAATCGGGTTTGCAAAACCCATTTGGAATAAATTAATAGCATTTTAAATATGGAATTTTTTATTGACATTCGGATATAATTAATATATAGTATTAATTACTAGATGATACGGTTTTTAAATCCCCAAAGTGAGGTGCTATAAATGACAGCAGCAGCATTAAAGGCAAGGCCACTGCCCAATTACACAAAAACAGAAGAAATGATGAACTCCGTTTCCCACGGAATTGGCGCCCTGATAGGAGTTTATGTACTTATAACCTGCTTTTCGGCCTCCGTAGGCACGGTTAGTAAAATAGGAAGCCTGGTTTACGGAATATCAATGATACTGCTTTACACAATGTCATGCGTATACCACGGCATAAGGCAGGACAATGTACTTACTAAGCAGATATTCAGAATAGTCGACCACTGCACCATATATGTGCTGATTGCCGGAACCTATACGCCGGTTATACTGAATATAATGTACCCCGGCACCCCGGCAAAGGCACTTGCGATACTTGCGGGCATCTGGGCGGCGGCTGGCCTTGGGATTGCCTTAACCGCAATAGACCTTCAAAAATATTCAAAATTCTCAATGGCATGCTATATAGCGCTGGGCTGGTTTGCAATCTTTATAGTAAAGCCCATTGTAAACGGCGCTGGAATGGCTGGTATGCTCCTTCTGCTTGGCGGCGGAATAAGCTATACTGTCGGCGCGGTGCTCTACGGCATTGGCAAAAAGAAAAGGTATATGCATTTTGTTTTCCATATATTCGTTATTCTTGGAACGCTTCTTCATTATATGTGCATAATAAATTACGTTATAAGATAAATTATAAAAGAACCTTTAACAGGTTCTTTTTTAGTGCTATACTGTCTTTAAAAACATGGCAAGGAGAAACCTTTATGTTTTATATAATTGAAAGCGGCACACTGGTACGTTCCGAGGATTTGCATGATGACAGCCCGGGAATAGCGCTTATGACCTATACGCCGGAGCGTATACCCGAAAACACCTTCAATATAGCCTCCTCCGTATTCAGCGAGGCCTTTTCCCGCAGCACCTTCCGTTTTGAAAGCTGCGAAAGCTTCGAGCTTATATGTATGCGCCTTATACATATAGAGCACTATTCACGGACAGACGCTCCCCTTTATATATT
>CAUHBX010000302.1 GCA_959604475.1 uncultured Eubacteriales bacterium | reverse complement strand
GGCTCTGAATATCTGTATGCCTTGCAGTCAATATTCGAATACCGTCAGGAAGAAATTTTATTGACATCCTATGCATTCATCCTGTATCAAAAGCTTAAAAAGTATATTTACAGGAATAGAGCTTTGAAATATATGTATAATTGATATTTTAATATTGTACTTGAACAAAAAGATGATATACTTGTATAGGTATATGCTCATTTTTGCATGTCATCTTTCCTATTTTACACCTCTGGAGGACTTCTTTTATGAATTATATAGTATTTGATTTGGAATTTAATCAGTCCTTTGATTTTAAATCAGGCTCTTCGGCAAAAAGCAATCCCGAATGCCCGTTTGAAATAATACAAATCGGCGCCGTAAAGCTAAACTCTGATTTTGAAAATTCCGGCCATTTTAATTTTTATATTAAGCCGGTGATATATAGGCGCCTGCACCCATATGTAGAAAAAATAACAGGTATATCACAACTGGAATTAGACAATGGACTTACATTCTCAGAAGTGTTTGAGGCATTTTGCGAATTTGTTGACCCCAAAGAAGATATTTTATGTTCTTGGGGAAGCGACGATATAAAATCTCTCTACAGAAACATCCGTTACCATAAGCTTCCCGCGGCAAAAATGCCCGACCGTTATATGAATATACAGGGTTTCGCAACAAATTATCTGCACTATGAACCCGGAAAAGCGATTGGACTTAGAAATGCAGTTGAGCTTCTAAACCTGCAGATAGAATCGGATTTTCATAATGCTTTAAATGACGCCGTATATACTGCTGAAATATTTAAAATTGTAAAGCCCGATATTATTGTTACCGAACGCTTTAAAGCCGCGGATATTAAAATACCTAAACCCAAAGTGCAGAAAAAAGGCATTAATACTAAATCCCTTTTTAAATATTTCACCCAGTCCCTTGAAAGGGAGCTTTCTACAGAAGAGAAAGCTATAATTAAGACCGCCTATAAATTCGGGAGAAATAATACTTATGATATGTAACATCAGTAGTCATTTTGTGTAATGTGCCATACTTTATGGAGCTACGTGTGTTTTTGTCAATAACACTTGTCTTTTTATAAAACATATGCTATATTTATTCTGTTCTTTAAAAAAAGACACTCTGGAGAGTCTCCCATTGGGAGCGCCGAAGGTGTACAGCGGATTTCCGCTTATCTCTCAGGCAAAAGGACAGGGCATAACAGAATGCAAATGTTCTACTCTTTAGAGAGCTGCCGCTAAAAAGCGGAAGCTCTTATTTTTATGCTTGCCGGCTGTTTATCTACAGTAGGTAAATATGCGAATAAATTTAAATAAAGGGGAAGAAAAAATGGAAACAATTTTAGAATTAGTAAAGTCAGCTAACGGATTTATGTGGAATTTTTTCCTGATACTCATACTCTGCGGTACAGGAATTTATTACACAATACGCCTGAAGTTCATACAGGTACGTAAGTTTGGCGAATCCTTTAAACTGGTATTCAGCAATATCCGCCTAAATGGACATAAATCAAGCAACGGCGAAATGAGTTCCTTTCAGGCTCTTGCAACAGCAATAGCCGCCCAGGTCGGCACAGGAAACCTTACGGGCGCGGCAACCGCACTAATCGGCGGAGGCCCGGGCGCTATATTCTGGATGTGGCTGAGTGCTTTTTTTGGAATGGCCACAATTTATGCCGAGGCAACATTGGCGCAGAAATTTAAAGTCGTTGAAAACGGTGAAGTAAACGGAGGTCCCGTATATTACATAAAGCAGGCATTTAAGGGGAAATTCGGAAAGATTCTTGCCGCACTTTTTGCAGTATTTATTATACTGGCACTTGGTTTTATGGGAAACATGGTGCAGTCTAACTCAATTGGAAGCGCGTTTTCCCAAGTGTTCCAGTCAAGAGATATTAATGTGCCTCCTATAGCTGTCGGCGTTATTATTGCTGTAGTTGCTGCATTTATTTTTATCGGCGGCACATCAAGGCTTGCTTCAGTCGTTGAAAAGGTAGTTCCGATAATGGCGTGTGTTTATATTGTAGGTAGTATAATACTCATCGGCATGAACGTCACTCAGGTTCCAACTGCTTTCGTTACTATTGTAAAGGCTGCTTTTCAGCCCAAGGCTGTGCTTGGAGCAACTGCCGGTATAGGAGTAAAGGAAGCAATAAGATATGGAGTTGCAAGAGGGCTTTTCTCGAACGAGGCCGGAATGGGCTCAACTCCTCATGCACATGCGAGGGCAGTTGTAAAAAGCCCTCACGAACAGGGGCTTACGGCTATGATGGGAGTTTTTATCGATACATTCATTATTCTTAACTTAACTGTATTCTCAGTACTAACTACCGGAGCTATGGCGTCAGGAAAAGACGGTATTGCACTTACCCAGACTGCATTTATTGCAGGCTTTGGCAGCTGGGGAGATATATTTATAGCGATATGCCTTCTCTTCTTTGCATTCTCAACTATTCTCGGATGGCATTTCTTTGGAAAAATAAATGCGGAATATCTGTTTGGGAAAAAATGCGGAAAAATATATTCGCTTATCGTAATAGCCTTCATAATCTTAGGTTCAACACTGAAGCTTGAGCTAGTTTGGGAGCTTTCTGACTTCTTCAACGGTCTTATGGTTATACCGAATGCCCTTGCCCTTCTGGCGTTAAGTGGTTTAGTCGTTAAAATGAGTAAAGAAATTAAGAAATAGGAATTTAAAAAAGGCTCACGAACGAGCCTTTTTATTTACAAAATAAGGCCATGCTTTTGCATGGCCT
>CAUHBX010000301.1 GCA_959604475.1 uncultured Eubacteriales bacterium | reverse complement strand
CGACAGCTTGATTAGTATATCATTTCTTCTAGCCTTTGTCAACAGGTTTTTTAAACTTTTTTATTTCATTTTGCTGACCGTTTCCGTATCAGCAAGAAATATTTTACTTTATTTAGAACCTTTTGTCAACACTTTTTTTATTTATTTTTCTCTTTTCTTTAACATATATTTTAATAAATAGTCAAACATTGACAACAGATACGTTTATTTATTATACACTGTAATATTATTTTGTCAATAGAAATTTATCCATTTTATAATTGGTATAAAAAACATCAGGCCGAACGTAATCGTTCGGCCATCAGTAATAGGTAGTTATCTGCAGCTGCTTTCTTTGTTTGACTGCTTGCTGCTGTTTTTATTGCTGTTTTTTCCTGATTCAATGCTGTATTCTTCAGCAAACTCTGTTCTGCTGCTGTTTCTCTCTGAATTTCTTTCAGAGTTTCTTTCAGAATTTTTTGAAGAATTGTTTAAAGAGCTGTTTTTATTACTGTTTTTATCCACTGTTATTTCACCCTTTCAGATATAATATGCAGTAACTTCTGCACATCAGTAGTATGGGAAATAACAAAGATTTTATACATTAAAATTTAAATGTATTTTATAACTGGAACGATTATTTTTTGTCCAGCCTTAAGCGTATCTGTTTGAGCTTCATTAAATTCCATTATATAGTTCATATACTCTGTTCTTGTCATCCCATCAGAATCATATTTACCTGCAATATCCCAGTAACAATCGCCTCTCGATATAGTTATCTCTTGGTAATACACATTTGTTTTATTTTTATCTGCACTACCAAACGCAATATTAACCGCGCAAACAGTCATTAGAAACACTAAAATCATAAAAACAAATTTTCTCATATAGTCACCTCATTCAAATATATGTTCGTATTTATATTTAAATAATATACGAATTTTCGTTCTGTGTCAATAAAATATTTAATATTTAGAAACATTTGTTTGATATTTTGGAGAATATATGTTATTATATAGAAAATAATCCTTATAGGAGGCGAACACAATGGAAAAATTATCTCAGAAACAACTGCAGATTCTTGAATATATGAAAAAAGAAGTAAAGGAAAAGGGATATCCTCCTTCAGTACGGGAAATATGCGACGCTGTTGGCCTTAAATCCACATCAACAGTTCACGGGCATCTTGAAAGGCTTGAAAGGAAAGGCTACATAAGAAGAGACCCTGCTAAACCCCGCGCCATCGAAATTTTTACTTGCGAATCTGCTGCTGACGAGCAAAATAATGCAAAAGAGCTTATCAATGTTCCCATAGTAGGTACAGTGACTGCTGGAGCTCCCATTTTAGCGGTTGAAAATATTGAGGATACATTTCCAATCCCTATGGACTATGCCCCAAACGGGGAAATATTTATGCTTAGGGTTAAGGGGGACAGTATGATAAATGCCGGTATTTTTAATAAGGACCTTATTCTTGTAAAACAGCAGAATACTGCGGAGAACGGAGACATAGTTGTCGCTTTGATTGAGGATTTTGCTACAGTTAAAACGTTTTACCGCGAAAACGGTTATATTAGGCTACAGCCTGAAAATCCTTCTATGTCACCTATTATCGTCAGAGATGTTTCCATATTAGGAAAGGTAGTGGGCCTTTATAGAAAATATTAAGGATTAAGCTCAGAGGTAAACCCTCTGAGCTTTTTATTTGGACAAATTTTAATATCTGGGTGTTTTTTGCACAATTCTATATATTTCTCCAATTGACAGTGTTATATATTTCAATATAGAATTGTATTAGTTATTGGCACGACCAAAATAGCTGAAAATAAAAAACGCTATATCTTCATCTACTGCGGCCATAACAATCAAACCGAGAGGCAGTGATAAAATGAGTTCATATAAAATAATATCTGATACGGCTAGTGATATTTATCCTTCAGTAATAGATACGGAAACAATCCCCAGAGTTCCGTTTTATGTTACATTTGATAAAGAAAATTACCAGAGAGAAATGGCAGAAATATCTGTAGACGAGTTCTACAGACGTATTTTGGAGGATAAAGTTTTTCCTAAGACCTCATGTCCAACAATAGCAGATTACATTACCGCCTTTGAGCCTGTTTTAGAAAGCGGTCAGGATATTTTATGTTTTTGTATTTCCAGCCTATTCAGCGGTTCCTATCAAAGCGCAGTAAATGCAGCCGATATGATGGAAGATAAATACCCAGACAGAAAAATAAAAGTAATCGACAGTATACAGGCCACTGCCGGTATGGGGCTTATAGTCTATCAGTCAAACCTTATGCGTGAGGCTGGCTACACACTAGAAGAAAATATAACCGTTATTGAAAGACTTAAGCATGACACCGCTATCAACTGGACTGTCGGTTCACTGGACTTCCTGCAAAATGGCGGAAGGATTGGAAAAACAGCCGCACTTGCAGGTACTATTTTTAATGTTAAGCCTATCATATGTATGAAAGATGGAGAGCTTTTCATTAGAAAATGTAAGGGGCACTAAAAAGGCCGTAAAAACTATAATAGAAAAAACAGATAAGGAAATCAGCGGCCATGAGGACGAATACATTATAACTATGTTTTATGCCGACGAGACAGTACAGATTATGGATACAATAGCTGAGCATTACAGTGGAGATAATTACTGCTTTGTTGAAAATATGTTCCGCGTCGGTGTTACAATCGGTTCCCATACCGGACCGCACGTAATTGCCATTGCGTACTCAAAAAAATATGAACTATATGATAAATAATCAAAC
>CAUHBX010000300.1 GCA_959604475.1 uncultured Eubacteriales bacterium | reverse complement strand
AAAAAAATATGCTTAAGCTTTAAAGAGGTATATTTTATATTTACCCCGATACTTATGAGGTGAAATCTTTATGAAAGAATACAATTTCGATGAAAATAAAAATATGGGTGAAACAGTCAGAATAGACGACATCAAACTTAAGCTCAATGAAATGGAAGAACAGGATTTGCCTGACGATTTTGATGAGTTTGACGATGAATATGACGAATACGATGACGAGTTTGCCCGTACGGCAGAGGTACCTGTAAGGAATAAAAGCAAGGGAAAAAATAATAAACCAGTAAGAAATAAAAAGAACGGCGGAGACAACAAAACTCTGCTGTATATTATTGCGGCTATCGTTATGGTTATTGTGGTTGCAGCTGCGGTTATATTCGCTATGGGAAGCGGCAGGGAAAAAAATGAAAACATGGAAGAAGGGGAAACTGCGGATTATTTTTACGGGGTTGTGGCTTCTGTTAGCAACAACCAATTTGAGATAATTGATACGAAGGACGGTAAAACAACTATTTATACCGTGGACAGCGCAGTTCCTGTTACCAAGCGGGACGGAAGAAAAGCAACGTATACTACTGTTACTAGAGGCGATATAATATATATCGGCACCTCGAAGGAGACCTCCGATATTGTCAGCATAGAATATACTGAGGACGTATGGGAGAAAAAGGGCTTTGAAAACCCAGTTGTTGAAACTGCTGACAGAACAATTTCTAACGGAGTTACAACCTATGATTATGACAAGAACACTTTGTTTATATATAATGCCGACTTTATAAAGGCGTCGGATATAAACCCGGAGGATGTTGTAGCACTTAAGGGCATAGACGATAAGGTATGGACCGTTACCGTTGAGAAATATCATGGTTTCATTAAGCTTGAAAATGTGGACAGAATAGAAGACCCTGAAATAACTATAGACGGTGAAAAGGTTGAGTTTGTGGATAATCAGGCTGCGGTATCGGCTGGCGCCCATTCACTTGGAATATCAGGCTCCAATATAGATACGCTTACTGTTGATATCCATATCCCTGCGGGAGAGGTTTATTCTGTGGATATGGCATCCGTTCAGGAAAAAACAGGAGTTCTTACGCTTAATATTAATGTTGATGACTGCATAATAGTTGTTGATGGCAAACAGGTAGATAAGGACTCGCCTGTGGTACTGAGCCTGGGAACATATCCCATAAGTGTTTCTGCCGAGGGCTATAAGACCTTTAACGGAACGGTCGACATTAATGCACCGCTTGTTGAAATGGATATTGACCTTGAAAAGATTGAGGTTAAAACAGCGACAATAACTGTAGAGTCTAATCCATCGGGCGCTACAGTATATGCAAACAATGCTGTTATAGGGGTTACACCGTTTACAACTCAAATAAATTACGGTGATTATCAGATTTCAATTAAAAAAGACGGATATGCCGATTATAATTTAAATACAACCGTTAATGAGGAACAGAAGACAATATCTGTACTGCTTACTGAAGAATAACTAGGAGGCATAACTATGGATTACATGGAGAAATACGATTTTTGGCTCACATCTGACGCCTTCGACAGGGAGACTAAATCGGAGCTTGAGTCAATAAAAGGAAATGACAAGGAAATAAAGGAAAGATTTTATAAAGATTTGGAATTCGGCACAGGCGGCCTTAGAGGAATAATCGGGGCCGGAACCAACAGAATGAACAAATATACCGTAGGAAAGGCAACACAGGGCCTTGCCAACTACATTTTAAAGAACAACCCGGACGGCAGAAAAATGGGAGTTGCCATTGCATATGACTCAAGAAATATGTCGCCTGAATTTGCAGAAATGTCGGCGCTAGTTTTGAATGCCAATGGAATTAAATCGTATGTATTTGACGAGCTTCGCCCAACTCCGGAACTGTCCTATGCTGTAAGAACTTTGGGCTGTACTGCCGGAATAGTTGTTACTGCCAGCCATAATCCCCCTGAATACAACGGATATAAGGTTTATTGGGCTGACGGAGCGCAGGTGGTTGCGCCTAAGGATAAGGGGATAATCAGTGAAGTAAACGCCATTACCGACTTTGCGGATATTAAGACCATGACTAAAAAGGACGCTGAAGAGGCGGGCCTTTTCAATATAATCGGAAAGGGAATCGATGACGGCTTTATAGAAAATATAAAGGCTCAGGCGGTAAGGCCGGAGGAAGTTAAAAAAGCTGAGGATATGGTAATTGTCTATACTCCCCTGCATGGAACAGGAAATAAGCCTGTGCGCAGGGTGTTAAAGGAAATAGGCTTTAAAAACGTATATGTAGTTCCTAAGCAGGAAATGCCGGACGGAAACTTCTCCACAGTAGGCTATCCGAATCCGGAGGACCCAAAGGCATTTACGCTTGCTATAGAGCTTGCTAAGGAGAAAAATGCAGATATAGTTGTTGGTACGGACCCGGATGCCGACAGGATTGGCGTTGTGATTAAGGACGCTGAGGGAAATTATGACGTTCTTACCGGAAACATGACAGGAGCTCTTTTAACTGAATATGTGCTCAACGGAAGAAAAGAGAAAGGAAATCTCCCTGATAACGCTGTTGTTATTAAAACCATTGTTACCACAGAGATGGTAAGGGCAATAGCAGAAAATTATGATGCTCAAATAATAGATGTGCTTACTGGATTTAAGTTTATAGGCGAGAAAATTAAGCAGTTCGAAGAGGACCACAGCCATACGTTTGTTTTCGGCTTCGAGGAAAGCTATGGATGTCTTTCGGGCACATATGCCAGAGACAAGGATGCTGT
>CAUHBX010000299.1 GCA_959604475.1 uncultured Eubacteriales bacterium | reverse complement strand
TAACGCAACTCCCGTACCTGAAGTATCTCCCATATTTCCGAATACCATCATCTGTACGTTAACCGCTGTACCCCAGCTGTAAGGGATATCGTTCATTCTTCTGTATGTAAAGGCTCTCGGGTTATCCCATGAACGGAACACCGCCATAACAGCGTCAAAAAGCTGTTCTTTAGGGTCCTGAGGGAAATCCTTACCCTGGTCGTCAAGATAAATCTGCTTAAATATCTCAACAACTTCCTTGAGGTTTTCTGCTGTGAGGTCGGTATCGTATGCAGCGCCAACCTTCTCCTTATACTCGTCGAGCTTTCTTTCAAACTTAGATTTTGATACCCCTATAACCACATCGGCAAACATCATAATAAACCTTCTGTATGAATCATAGGCAAATCTCGGATTTCCAGTAGCTTTAGCAAGGCCTTCAACAGAAACATCGTTAAGTCCTAAATTAAGCACTGTATCCATCATACCGGGCATAGATGCCCTGGCACCCGAACGAACCGAAACAAGGAGCGGATTTTCGTTGTCGCCCAAGGTTTTGCCAGCAATTTGTTCCAGCTTCTTAAGGGCATCTTCAATCTGGGCAACCATTTCGTCCGAAAGAACTTTGCCGCCTTCATTGTATTCAGTACAGGCTTCCGTCGTAACAGTAAATCCCTGAGGTATAGGAAGACCCATAACTGTCATTTCTGCAAGGTTTGCGCCCTTGCCGCCCAAAAGATTTCTCATGGACGCATTTCCTTCACTGAACATATAAACATACTTTTTGCTCATAGACTTTTCCTCCCAGTTTCGTGAACTTTTTGAAATTCATATAAATATGCATTAAAAATTGTACAAATGCATATTTTATTGCCCTAAAAACCAATATATGCTATCAAATTTACTATAACACTTTTTTCTCAATCTAACAAGACCGTTAAAGTGACAAATCGTGTTTTTTTACCGACTGAACTAAAGTATTTTTTCGTATACAGTTTTTTTAAAACTATTGTTATTATACTTTAAAGGTATATAATATAAATTGTAACTATTTATTGTATGACAAGAAAGGAGATTGTATATTATGGATGAATTATTAAAATTTTTAGAGACAAATCCTGTATTCTATCTGGCAACCGATGATAACGGACAGCCAAGGGTCAGGCCTTTTGGTTTTCATATGATTTTTGACGGCAAATTTTATATGGTAACCGCCCTTCCTAAAAAGGTATGCAATCAGATGGAGAAAAATCCTAAAATCGAGTTTTGTACAATGGCTCCTGATACAAAATTTATACGCGTTAACGGAGAGGTTGTATTTGACAACGACAATATGGAGGCTAAAAAGAAGGTTTTTGAGGTTATGCCCGACCTTCTGAAGATGTATAAATCAGCAGAAAATCCGATAATGTCTGTGTTCTACCTTAAAGACATGCATGCTACTATCGCCTCTCTTACTGAAAAGGAAAGGGTACTCTTCTAATACATAAAAAGCCGAAAACATTAAATGTTTTCGGCTTTATTTTTATTTAAACTGTACTGCGTCTATCATCGGAAGCGACTGCGTCACTTCTTTTCCGTCTGTGCCTGTATATGTAACAGTGGATTCGTATCCGTCAAACATATTTTTGATTTCGTCATCGGATATGTCCCTTCTGTATATAACGCTCTCGCTTCTGACTATCGTAAAATCCTCCCCGGCGTTGTTCTGGCTTGAACCATTCCCGTACCAGTAAGTCCCGATTCCGGTCTCGTTAATGATATTCTTCAGCGCTTCCATTTTTACCGTTCTCTCTGTTCCAGCCACCATATTTTCCATATTAACCTCAATAGTTATTTTTGAAAAATCCTCAGGAACAGGGTTTTCTATTTCTGATGTGCCGGTCTGCGCGTACTCATCCTCACTCAGCGCCTCAACAGTTACGCTCAGGCTTACCGCCGGCTCTGGCTTTTCTGTCTTAGATGACGAGCAAGCGGTTAATAATGCAGCCGCTAAAACCGTTACTACAACAGACTTAAATAATTTCTTCATAATAATTCCCCTTTAAAAATCTATTTTATTTAGTATTTCTTCTATTTCTTCATAGCTCTTTGTATGGTTAATTTTATCCCTGATAGCCGATGCGCCTTTAACACCCTTTATATACCACGCCATATGCGCCCTCATCTGTCTGACCCCAATATATTCGCCCTTATAGCCAATAAGCATCCTTGCATGGCGTAAAGCTACATCCACTCTTTCTTTGGGAGATGGAGGGTCTAAAATCACTCCTGGTCTAAGATAATGAACCGTCCTGTTACATATCCACGGATTACCCTGTGCGCCCCTGGCTATCATAACGGCATCGCAGCCTGTATAATCCAGCATTCTTTCAGCGTCCTCCGGTGAGAAAATATCCCCGTTTCCAATAACCGGTATGGACAGAGCTTCCTTAACTTTCTTTATAATATCCCAGTCAGCCTGCCCGCTGTAGTACTGCTCACGCGTCCTCCCGTGCACAGCTACGGCAGCCGCTCCGTTTTCCTCGGCAATTTTTGCCACCTCAACGGCATTTACACATCTGTCGTCAAAGCCCTTTCTTATTTTCACCGTAACGGGCTTATTCTGCCCATCCGCCATTGCCCTTATTATCCTGCCGGCCAGTTCAGGAGTTTTCATAAGAGCGCTGCCTTCCCCGTTTTTCACAACCTTAGGTACAGGGCACCCCATATTTATGTCCACAAAGTCTGCGTTGATATATTCAATCTTTTTAGCCATGGCCCCCATAATTTCCGGGTCAGAGCCAAAGAGCTGTATTGAAACCGGTTTTTCATCAAGCC
>CAUHBX010000298.1 GCA_959604475.1 uncultured Eubacteriales bacterium | reverse complement strand
GTTTCTCCAGAAAAAGGTATGAGCCTGTCTCCGGATTCGAGGTTTAGCCCCTTTTTAATGGCGGAAAGCTGTTTTTGTATCTGTGACCGCTTTATTTTATCCATTTTAGTGGCAACTACAATTATGTCATAATTGTAGTGTTTAAGCCAGTTATACATAATTTTATCATTTTCACCAGGGTCATGGCGGATATCCACCAGCATTACTATTCCCTTTAATGTTTCCCTTTTATTAAGGTATTCCTCTATCATTTTTCCCCAGCGTTCTATTTCCGTTTTAGGCGCCTTAGCGTAGCCATAGCCGGGAAGGTCAACATAATAGAGCACGTCTTCAACGTCATAGAAATTTATTGTTCGTGTTTTTCCAGGCTGAGAGCTTGTTCTGGCAAGCGCTTTTCTTCCTATCATAGCGTTTATCAGAGTAGATTTTCCTACATTAGATTTACCGGCAAAAGCTATTTCAGGTTTGCCGTCGGTGGGATACTGGCTCATCTTCACGCCGACTGCAGCCAGCGAAACATTGTTGACTTTCATATTAAAATCCTCCTGCCAGGGCATTTTCAATTACCTGGCTCATTTCCCTTACATAAATAAAATTCATTCCGTCTTTTATTTCCTCGGGCATTTCCGCTATATCCGCATTATTCGCCTCCGGAAGTATTATATTTGTTATACCTATACGCTTGGCGGCCAGAACTTTCTCATTAAGCCCTCCTATAGCCAAAACCCTTCCCCTTATGGTTACTTCCCCTGTCATCGCCACATCATTTCTTACGGGCTTATCAGTCAATGCCGACACCATAGCGGTTGTCATTGTTATTCCTGCTGACGGCCCGTCTTTTGGGACGGCCCCCTCAGGTATATGTAGGCTAATATCCGTTTCCTTGTAAAAGTCCTCATCAATGCCGAATATTTCAGCTTTTGAGCGTATATATGACAGGGCCACTTTTGCCGACTCCTTCATTACGTTTCCCATATTTCCGGTCAATTCAAGCTTTCCGCTGCCCTTCATTGTGTTTACCTCAACCAGCAGCGTTTCACCGCCCACCTGAGTCCATGCAAGGCCCCTGACAACTCCCACAGATGGTTCGGCAATCAGCTGGGATGGTTTGTATTTAGGATTGCCAAGATAGCTTTCTATATTTTTGGCTGTAATTCTAACGGACTTCTTTTCACCGGTTAGAATATCCTTTACGGCCATACGGCAGAGCTTGCCCAATATTCTCTCCAATTTTCTGACTCCAGCTTCACGGCAGTATCCATTAATAATGGTTTCAACGGCCTGCTCCGTAATCTTTATCTGGCTTCTTTTAAGACCATTTTCTTTAAGCTGTTTAGGTATAAGATGGCGGATGGCTATCTGTTTTTTCTCCTCCGAAGTATAGCCAGTGAGCTCAATAAGTTCCATTCTATCCCTCAAGGCAGCTGGAATTTCCGACGAATTATTGGCAGTACAAATAAAAAGCGCTTTAGACAGGTCATAACCTACCTCTATATAATTATCCCTGAAGCTGTTGTTCTGTTCGGAATCCAAAACCTCAAGCAAAGCAGCCGCTGGGTCGCCCTGAAAGGACGCACTAAGCTTGTCTACCTCATCCAGCAGCATAAGCGGATTAATTGTTCCTGCCTGCTTCATTGCATTAATTATTCTTCCCGGCATGGCGCTTACATAGGTTTTTCTGTGTCCTCTTATTTCTGATTCATCTTTAACTCCGCCTAATGACATTCTTACATATTTTCTTCCTAATGCCCTTGCTATTGACCTAGCTATTGATGTTTTTCCGACGCCCGGAGGTCCGACAAGGCATAGAATGGTAGAGTTAGTTTCGTCAGTGTTAATTCTAACGGCAAGATACTCAATAATCCTTTCCTTCACCTTCTTGAGTCCGTAATGGTCCTCATCAAGTATTCTTTCAGCATTTAAAAGGTCTTTGTTATCCTCTGTTTTTTCTGTCCATGGTATACCTAATATATAATCAATATAATTTCTGGATACATTGGCATCCGGAGTAGTAACCGGTATCCTTCTTAATCTTTGTATTTCCTTCTCAATTGTTTCCCAAACATGCTGAGGTGGATTTTTTTTCAGAAGCATGCTTTTGTATTTTTCTATTTCATCCTGAATCTCATCTTTTTCTCCAAGCTCATCATGTATTACTTTAAGCTCTTCCCTAAGATAGTAGTCCCTTTGGGCCTTTTCCATTTTCTTTTTAACTTTTACTTCGATATCTTTTTTCAGATTTAGTATATTTATTTCTTTTTGCAGCTTTTCATATACAAATTTGAGTCTCTCTATTGGGTCAAACATCTCAAGGAGTAGCTGCTTTTCGCTGACCGGCATAGTTACGGCTGAGCAGATTATATCGGCAAGCTGTCCCGGCTTTGTCGCGTTAATTACATTTACTATCGGCTCTTGTCCATTGGATTTTGCACCTGTCAATTTATAGTATTGACCAAATGTATCAGCTACTATTCTCATAAATGCTTCTGTAACGTCATCATATAGAACCTCTGTATCCTGAGGTATCTCCAATGCATGAGCACAGAAAAATGTACCGCCGTCTTCAATTTGTGTTATATCTGCCCGTACAATTCCTTCAACAATCAAATGCGTCGAGTTTCCCGGCAGCATAAGCGTATGTTTGACTGATGCAACTACCCCGACTTTATATAAATCATTCTCGTCTGCATCCGGTTCATCTTTTTGAACCGCCAAAATAACTCTATTTTTATATTCACCCGAGGCTTTCTTTAGCGCAGCAATTGACTTTTCTCTGTCTAAAGGGAAGCTGGTTATCATTTGTGGAAAAACCACAATTCC
>CAUHBX010000297.1 GCA_959604475.1 uncultured Eubacteriales bacterium | reverse complement strand
TACAGGGCGAAACAGGCCCGCAGGGGCCCCAGGGCTTGCAGGGAGCAGCGGGCAGGGACGGTATATCCGCATATCAGAGCGCTGTAAACGGAGGGTATACGGGAACCGAGTCGGACTTTAACAAGCTTTTGGCAATCTCACCATCGCAGTCACAGCAGGATATATGGACGGGTAAAGTTAGTTCAGTAAATGGAAAAACAGGACAAAGTATAACCCTTACTGCGGCGGATGTGGGAGCATCTAAGCAGATAGTTTCTGAGGACGGAACTGTGTACGAATGGGGAATAGACGCAGGCGGACTATATATAATGGAGGTGCAAAAATGAGCATCAGTAATAAAACTTATGTTGCCCAGCAGGAAACGCTGGTGGAAGTCAGGGACAAAATAGGCAATACAGACGATACCGGAGGAAGCTATAACAGCGGAACGGTAAACGGGAAGATTAACACTGCCATATTAGGCATAAGCGGAGTAAACAACGGAATAGAGGGCCTCAATAACAGGCTGGATGGTGTTGTAACGCCTTACGGCAAGGGTACATACGGTGATTTAATAGTCGGTACTGATTTCGCATGGCCGTCACAGGATGGGTTTAACCGATATGTAATACATACCAAATCAATGACAATACCTGAAGGGGTAACGCTTAAGCCGCCTGAAAAGTGTGACGGGCTTTATATCCTTTCACAAGGTGACGTAACCATAAACGGTGTTATTGACGTAAGGGGAATGAGAAAGACGTTTGACGCAGATTTACAGCTTGCACCGACAATAAACGTAGGCAGCCAGGAGTTTGTACTTGCAAAGGGCGGGTATAGCCCAAAAGGGGGAACAAACGGCAGGGGAAGCCAATTAAACGTTAATTCCGGTACAGCACAAGCCGCCTGCCCTGCCCTGTCTTTGGAAAACTCAATCAGTGGAAATATAAACGGAGGCGGAGTTGGGCAGTACGCAATAGGAGGCCCATCAGAAGTTTTTAACAGTGAAAACTCGAGCAGACAGCCTTACACTGTATTAAAAAACACTATTTCACCCTCAGTAACTTATAATTATTCGGCTCCGGGAGCGATAGTAATTATAGCAAAAGGCGAGGTGATAATCAACGGGAAGATTAAAGCTGACGCAACAGAAGGAAAGGGGCCAACAGGGGGGTGGTTGAATGGGCTTTACTATGGTGGTAATCACTATTTTTCCGTGTCCGGAACAGGAGCAATCCCACCGTCAGGAGGCGGAGCAGTAACTATTGTATGCAATTCGTTTATAGTTGACGGTCAAATAAACACAAATGGTACAAAGCATATATTCCCTGATGGGGCGGATTACCGTTCGCAAAAATGCACGGACGGATATTACTTTTCCAGTAACAATGCTGAAAATGGATACATCGGAAATAGACTAGGGGAAGATACTGTTGCCGGAAGTATAACAAGAAACAATAAAATAAAAGGTTCCGAGGGTGGCAAAGGCGGAACCTTCATATCAACAGCAGGGGAAATAAAGGTATATACGGGGGTGAGTGAGTAATGGCATATTTCATTCATAACAAGTATGATAAAGCCTCAATAGACGCACTGGCGGCAATAGACCAAACAGCCAATACGGTTATTGACTATTACGGTGATTTTGAAACCTATAAGTATCTTGATACCTCGGCGGGCTTCGGAATACTGTATGATGCCCTTTCCTATGTAACCCCGGGGACAGTAATACATGGCGGCCAGTCGGATAAGGATAACTCGCATTTCAATTTCCAGAATTCAATTGTGGTTAAGAGCATACAGAGAGGTGTTTTTACGAAGTCAAGCGGTTCGGGTCCTACCGTAACAGTCAATATAAACAAAATAGACGCAAGTAAGTCAATGGTATTATTGCACTCAGGAAGTAGTGGCAATTCCACAGGGCAGGCAATACATTTAGTTAGCCTTGATAATACCAGCCTGGTCATAAATTCTGATAACAGTAAAGGTTCATACCAAGTAATCGAATACTGCTAGGGGGTGTAAAGATGAAATATTACTATGCACAAATAGACGAAAGCAACATCTGTATTGCCGTATCGGACTTAAGCGGCCCCGTAACCGCTGACAACATGCTCCGCCTTGAAACATATGATATAAGCCTGTTAGGAAAGAAATACAATAACGGAGTATGGGAGGATATGCCCCAGCCGGAGCCGGAACCCACCCAGTTAGATAGGATAGAGGAACAGACAAAAGCCTCCTACAACGAGGCGCAGGAAACAGCAGTTGACGCATATACCGAGGAACTGTTGGAAGGAGGTATTTTATGAGTACGCTTGTAGAAAGCCTGAAAAGGCTGTATCAAAAGGGCAAGATAACAGATGAAAAGCTTACATCTATGCAGACAGAGGGCAAGATAACAGCAGAGGAACATCAGTACATAAAAAGCGGCAGTACCGAAAGCGATTTACAGACCTATTACAATAAGACACAATCCATTCTTCCGGGAGGTAGCAGCATATGAGTAAGATAATAGAGGACGCTGACAAGCTTATTAATTATGTAAGCTCTGCAATACAGGCCGGAGCGGAGACAGCCCAGGGCAAGACTAACCCGCCGCCGACAATAGGAATATTTACAGAAAGCTTTCCTGAATGGACAGCGGATAACGGCACAGAGGAAACCGGGCATATAAGCAAGTATAAGGGCATGGCCTATCAATGTATAAACGCTATACAAAGATATGAACACTACGCACCTGATGTAGCCACCAATAACTATAATCCCTATCCCGCGCCGGACGCTGACGGAATATTTCCGTATGTATACGGAATGGGAGTAAGCATAGGGATGAAGGAA
>CAUHBX010000296.1 GCA_959604475.1 uncultured Eubacteriales bacterium | reverse complement strand
TGGGCTGTATAAGCTTAAAAAGGAGCTTAAGCTTGACTGCACGGTTGAAAATAGTGAAACAAGATTTATACTCACCGGAGAAATCAGTTCTATATATAAAAAGAATGGCCGCGTCAGAAAAATACATAATGTTGTGATTTTGCCAAGCATTGAGGCTGCGGATTCCCTAGCAGCGCGTCTTGAGTCTATAGGTGCAAATATACATTCAGACGGACGCCCTATACTTGGACTTGACAGCAGAGATTTGCTTGAGATGGTTTTAGAAACTGATGAAAAAGCAATATTCATACCAGCACATATATGGACCCCTCATTTTTCTTTATTTGGGGCCTATTCAGGATTTGATACTATAGAGGAATGCTTTGAGGATTTGACCCCTTATATACATGCTTTAGAGACAGGATTGTCCTCAGACCCATCGATGAATTGGAGGATTTCGGCACTGGATAAATACCTGCTTGTTTCAAATTCAGACGCACATTCTCCGGCTAATTTGGCGAGAGAGGCAAATATATTTAATACAGGATTATCATATCCTGAAATTTATGAAGCACTTCAAAATAAAAATTCGGACAAGTTCTATGGGACGCTTGAATTTTTCCCCGAAGAGGGGAAATACCACTATGACGGGCATAGAAACTGCAAGGTGTGCATGAAACCTGATGAAACAATTAATGCAGACGGTATTTGCCCTGTATGCGGAGGCAGGATAACAGTTGGAGTTTTACACAGAGTAGAGGATTTAACGGACAGACCGGAGGGATATAAGCCTGAAGACGCCAAACCGTTTGAAAGCCTGGTGCCGCTTACAGAGGTAATTGGCTCTTCAATGGGTATGTCGTCTAACTCCGTTAAGGTTAAAAGACAGTACGAGAGCATGCTTTTAAACCTTGGTTCGGAGCTTTCTGTTTTAAGGACTGTACCGATAGATGAAATAAAGGAAAGGGCAGGAACCCTTATTGCAGAAGGGATACGAAATCTTAGGGAGGGAAAGGTGGAGGCCAATCCAGGTTATGATGGAGAATATGGTAAGGTATGCGTCATCAGCCAGCAGGACAGGGATAGAATTGCAGGCCAGCTTAAGCTGTTCCCGGATGAAATAATGCCGATTGTAAAAGACGGACGAAAACTTGAAAGAAAGTCGGTAAAAGAGAAAAAGAAAGCCTCAGACAAGAAATCCACCGAATTGAATGAAGCGCAGAAAGCTGCGGCAGCAGCGTCTGAAAGGGCGGTAGCGGTTATCGCAGGCCCTGGCACAGGAAAGACGTTTACACTCGTTAAACGTATAGCTTATTTAGTAGATGAAGCGGGTGTTTCGCCATCTGATATTACTGCAGTAACGTTCACAAATAAAGCAGCAAAAGAAATGAGAGAGAGGCTGGATTCACATTTCAAAAACAAACGCAAAGTAAAGTCAATGAATATTGGTACATTCCATTCTCTTTGCCTTAGACAGTTAGAGAATATAAATATAGTAGATGAGGCTGAAGCGCTGGATTTAGCGTCGGAGACTGTTAAGGAACTGGACTTGGATTTATCTCCCCAAAGGCTTATAAGCGGAATATCTATGATAAAAAATGGAGCCGGGGCAGATGGAGTATCACAGGAGGCATTAGAAAATTATCAAAAAAGGCTGGAGGAAAATGGCTTTATTGATTTCGATGACATTCTTCTTAATGCACTCGATATAGAAAAGGACTGTCCATATCTTCTAATTGATGAGTTTCAGGATATAAATGACTTGCAGTACAGGTTAATTAAAAAATGGAGCAAAAATTCAGAGAGTATATTTATTATTGGTGACCCTGACCAGTCAATATATGGTTTCAGAGGGTCCGATGATAAATGCTTTAAACGGTTCATTGAAGATTTTGAGCCTGTCAGGCAGATAAGACTTACGGAAAACTACAGGTCCACACCTGAAATAATTAACTGCTCTCTTGCGGCAATCAAAAATCCTGAGGCGGCATTGGTGGCAAAGCATGAAAAAGGAGCGGATGTGCGTCTGATTACATCAGACAGCTCATTTACGGAAGGGATTTTTATCGCTAAGGAAATTAACAGAATTGTAGGCGGAATAAATATGCTCGACACTGACGGGAGTTCACAAAAGAAGAAAAATACTGCGGCAAGAGGCTTTTCCGACATAGCGGTGCTTTACCGCACTAACCGACAGGCGGCTGTTATTGAAGAATGCCTCCAAAAGGAGGGAATACCATATAAAGTTTCAGGAAGAGAGGATTTTTTGAAGGACGAGGAAGTAAGGAGAGCCGTACGTTACTTCAGGCAAGTAACAGATAGCCAAAAGCCGTCGCAGGTTCTTTTGGAATATATGGCACAAAACAGCCTTACAGATAATGAAGTTCTCCAAAAGCTTTATAACATGTCAATTATGTATGATAACATGCAGGAATTTATGCAGGCGCTTTTGTTAGGTCAGGAAGCTGATGTAGTCAGAAGCGGCAGTAAAGTATATACGCCTGATGCTGTTACATTAATGACTCTTCATGGGTCGAAGGGGTTAGAATATCCTGTCGTATTTATAAGCGGTGTAAGGGAAAACCTTATACCATATCAAGGCTTTAACCAAATAGGGGATATAGACGAGGAAAGAAGGCTTTTCTATGTAGGAATGACAAGGGCGCGGGAGGAACTGCTTCTTTTGACCGGAAAAGATGTATCGAGATTTGTTTATGATATACCGAAGGATATGCTCGTAAAGGAAAAGGCCCTAGAGTACAGAACCGGAAAAGCAGCCCAGCTCAGCCTTTTCGACTAAATAACTTTTCTTGACAATAAGACATCTGCTGATATAATTAATTTTAA
>CAUHBX010000295.1 GCA_959604475.1 uncultured Eubacteriales bacterium | reverse complement strand
CGATATGCGCAGAGGACAGTCCCTTGTAGTCTGGGGGATAGCCGAAGGACGTGCCGCTGCAAAGGAAGTAGATGAATTTTTAATGGGTTATTCAAATATAGTTTAAAGTCATATTTTTAAATATTCAACTGCTGTCAAGCTGTTTTGCTTGACAGCAGGAATAATATTTAAAACATAATCCTGTAATGCATTAAAATCAGCCCCTAATTTATATTTATTCATATTTTAGAGGCTGCCCGGAATATTCCGGGCAGCCTCACCCCTATAATAAAACAGGCTATCCAATTGGATAGCCTTAATCTTTTTATTCTTTTTCCCTGTATTCAGCATGTATTGTGCCGTCGTCCTCGGGTATTATAAAGGCGCATGCAATATAAAGAAGCAATCCTGTTCCCACAAATATAAGCGTTGCAAGTACCCAAAGTATTCTTACAACAGTCACGTCTATACCAAAGTATTCGGCTACTCCAAGGCACACCCCTGATATTTTTCTGCCTTCTCTCGGTCTTACTAATTTTTTATCGTTCATTATTAATCCTCTCCTTTTTTGACTGGAAGCATTCCATTTTCCTTAAAGCTGAAATACTCACCATTAGCTACTATAATATGGTCCGTTAAATCAACTTTTATTATCGACAGAGCATCAAAGCAATCTGATGTAAATTTCATGTCTTCATATGACGGCTTTAAACTTCCGCTTGGATGATTGTGCATGATTATTATACTAGACGCTTTGTTGTTTACCGCAATCTCAACTACCTTTCTTACTTCTATCAGCGCTGAGCCTGATGAGCCGTTTGCAGCCTCAACACATTTTATCAGCGCAAGTGCACTATTAAGACAAATAATATATACCTTTTCTATACTTATATTATCTAAATACGACAACGCGTATTCTCCTACGACATGTGTAGATGACAGGACAAGCTTTTTATCCCACTTTTCAATTGCTGACCTTCTGTTTATCTCACCGATTATGCTGAACATTGTTGCCGCATTCTGGCTTATTGAGCATATCCGAGAAATTGTTTCAGGGTCAGAATGTATAAGCTTAGTCAATGAGCCGCCAAATTCATCAAGCACTCTATGTGCAATTTCGTTTGTGTCTCTTCTGGGATATACATTGTACAGCAGCATCTCTATCAATTCATGCTTTTGAAACCCTGCTCCGCCAAATTCCTGAAACCTCTGTCTCATTCTGTCTCTATGTCCGTCATGCGTGCCCATATTTTACCTTCTAACTGAAATATTTTTCTGTCAGCTCTTTCCACTTTCCACTGTATACTATCTGAAGCAGCTTATCAAGCTTAGAAAGCAGCTCCATAACCGTATCGGAATTGATAAGCCTGTTTTCATATGCCTCTGCAACCTCACCTAAATCCACTACTTCTACCATTCCGTCTGGATAAATTTTTACGTCTGCAAGCAGGTCTGTAAATACCCAAGTATTTTTATCCTTATAGTAATCGCAGTGTATAATATCGCAGTAATAATAGACAAGCTGTCCGTTATCCTTCATAAACTTGCTTATTTTATATCCTTCATTTAAAAACGTGCAGGATATCCCCTTTGAAAAGTCTTTTTTAGGTTTAAATGTGTCCCATCTTGTCACTATTAAATCATCTGTTACAAGCAGAATTTCATCCTTGCCGAGCGATTTAATCTCAAGTGGTATATAACGCTTTCTGAATAATAAAGGCTTACCCATATTTAATCACCATTTTAGTTTGTACCTTCGGTCTGACTTGAATTTTGGTCAGAACCTACAGAAGCATTTAGAGTATTGAGACTGTTTTGAGCGTTTGTGGCTTGTGAAGAGCCTGGAAAATCATTTACAACCCTCTGGAAATATGAGATGGCCGTGGCAGTTTCCCCCTTAGCCTCAGCAGTCTTTCCAAGATAATAAATAACGTCTCCTTCATAATCCTCGTCGGTTATAAGGTCAAGACAGTCATTAAGCGCTGTTTCCGCATTATCATAGCTGCCGGAAAGATAATACATCTTTCCTTCACTGTAAAGGTCCGCAGCAGCAGTGGCAAAGGTCTGTTCCCTTACCTGGTCATAAATTGCTATATCTTCATCTGACATATCGCTGATGTCTATGTCCTTAATAAGCAGAGCCGCTTCCTTATACTCTCCATTTGCAAGGAGCGCGTATGCTTTATTTACGTTTCCTACCTTTGTCAGAAGTGTCACTGATTCCTTGTATTTCTCAATCTCAGTTTTCAGCTCAGTATTTTCGGCTACTACATCGTCATAGCTTGCAGTGCCGTCCCCTCCGTTATATGACTCATAATTTTCCAGTGTTGTTTTAAGGTCATTAATAGTTTTACTTCTGCTTTCGAGCATAGTTGGAAAGACAAGAGCGAAAAGAACAGCCGCTGTACAAACAACTCCGCCGACAAAAGATATAACCTCCTGCTTTCCTATAATGCCTTTGCTGCTTTCTTTATATGCCATACGCCTTTTGCGTCTTGTTTTAGCATCGTCATCGCCTTTTATATCTGGAATATCTACACCGGCCGCAACTTTGCTTACAGGCGTTATCTCCTGCATATATCTAAGTGCCGTTGGATTTTTTTTGTCCAGATAAAGTACTCTTTTTACAAATGGCTCCGCAGCAGTATTGTTTCCGCTTGCCATATTGCAAAGTGCCGCAAGGTTGTAGGCATCAACAAGCTTTGGATTATAAGCTATTGCTTTTTTCAGCTGAATTAAAGCTAAATCTTCGCTGTGCTGGCCCATATATTGTATCGCCAAATTATACAGCCGCAGCGCATCATTCATTTTCTCAAGTTCTCTTGCGTTCTTTTGCAGTTTTTCCAAATATTCATTAGCAGTTTTATCCTT
>CAUHBX010000294.1 GCA_959604475.1 uncultured Eubacteriales bacterium | reverse complement strand
AAAACTATCTTGCTAAGGTAAGGAACCAGAAGCTTGGATTTGTTTTCCAGGATTTCATGCTGCTGGACGGACTAAATGTTAAGGAAAATATCATGCTTCCAAGAATTATATCAGGGAAGACTGGAGGGGATATGGAGACATCTGCCGACAGGCTTTGTGAGGTTTTCGGGATAGCCCATATTAAGGATAAATATC
Organism: uncultured Eubacteriales bacterium; assembly: GCA_959604475.1. Taxonomy (GTDB): domain Bacteria; phylum Bacillota; class Clostridia; order Lachnospirales; family Anaerotignaceae; genus Metalachnospira. Next base: position 2,656 of record CAUHBX010000294.1, on the reverse strand, counting down.
CTGCTGAAATATCAGGCGGCGAAAAACAGCGTACTGCTGTAGCCAGGGCCCTTATAAACAATCCGTTGCTTATACTTGCAGATGAACCTACGGGAAACCTTGACTCAAAATCTTCAAGAGCAGTTATTGACAGCTTTGAACAGGCAAGGGAAGCCCTTGATGCAACGATATTTATGGTCACACATGATTCCTTTGCAGCATCGTTCTGTGACAGAGTAGTGCTGATGAAGGACGGAATGGTATGGAAAACACTTTTAAATAAAGGAAGCAGAAGCAATTTCCAGGATGAACTGCTCGCCGCAGTCAAGGAAATGAGCGATGCTCCAGGAATAAACGAATAAGGAGGGGCTCATATGAAAACATTTTCAGAGGTTTACGCAAAACTCAGAAAAAACAACAAAAAGAACTATTTGCTGCTTATGGGCTGCTGCTTCTTTTCGGTACTGCTTATTACGGCATATGTTACAATGATGCGTTCCCCGACAGTGCTTAATGTGCTACCGGAGGGAGGGGACTCCAGAAAACAGGTAATGGCCGTATTCGTATTGGCGGTTGTGGGCTGCGGTGTATTTACAACCTATGCGTCCGGGCTTTTCTTCCGTTCAAAGTCTAAGGAGACAGGCGTATTTATGGCGATGGGTGCTTCAAAAAGCCAGCTAAAGGAACTTCTTGCAAAAGAACTTGTGCTGATAGCCCTTACAACCTGCGCATTAGGCGTTTTATTTGGTGTGCCGCTTGCAATCGGCGTGTGGCAGATATTCAGAAAATTTATTGTAGACACACAGCAGATGGCGTTTGCATTTGATTCCCAGGCATTGCTTTTTGCTCTTGCATTTTCAGTTTATATAGTTATAATGCTCTTTTTTATGGGTTCGAGGTTTATTAAGAGGACAAACATTATAGATATTGTTAATGAGTCCAGAAAGTCGGAGCCGATAAAGGCTGTTCCCAGATGGTATGGCATTGTTGGAATAGTGCTTATGTTTGGAGGGGGCTTTCTGGGATACCTAACGCCTATATTTTGTGTGAGGGTGCTGAAGCTTTACCCGCCGAATTGGATAAATATAACATACGCACCGCTTTTTATTGGACTTTACATGATACTGCTTCACACCGTTGTTAACGGCTGGAGGGGCGGAAGAAACAGATATAAAAACATAATATCAACAAGCATGATGAAGTTTCAGGGCAGGCAGACTGTAAGAAATATGCTTGTAATTACGGTGCTTCTGGCAGGCGGATATTTTGCGGCTTTCTACACTCCTATGCTTGGAACCGGAGCAATGCAGGGCTTTGATAAAAGGCCTGTGGACTATGCTTACCATTACCGTATGGACCAGAACATGATTACCCAGAAAGACGTTGAACAATTAGCGGCAGAAGAAAATGTTAATATTAAAGACTGGAAGGAAGCTACTGCTGCAACACTCGGTGAAGACGGATACGAGCATATTGAAAAGGAAACTGCCATTGGGATAACCTATACAAAGGAATACAGGGACATTCTCGGAAGCGGAACTTATATTTCTGAAAGGGACTTTAACCGCATGACAAATCAGAACGTAGATGTTAAAAGCGGAGAATTCTGCCCGGTTCTTACGTCTGACGGCGACGGAGACTACATGATAGGAACTGACCAGACAAAGATTTATAATATGTGTACTGACAAAATGATAGAAACAAAATTCGGCGGATATCTTTATGACGATATATTCGCAACAAATATATATGTGCTTGATGATATGGATTACGCGGAGATTACAGATGGACTTGAACCATATTGGCAGGAAAGATATGTATTTTTTAATGTTGACGATGTTGAAGGCACTTATGATTTTGCCAAGAGGCTTTTTTATGATATAGTAGACCATTCGGATAAAAGTTGTGAACAATTCGACAGCTGGGACCCGGTAGCTAAAATGATTGCTGAGAAGAATGGAGGAAAATATGATTATGATAATGAGAATTTGTCAGAGCATGGCTTTTCTGCAATCAGCTACGATAACAGGGATTCATCTGATTTTAGGAATTTTTGGAAATACATGCCGATGTTCAGAGTGCTGGACAAGGAGGATTTTGTGAAAACTATGGCGGTTTTCCTGACTCTTTTCATATTAATAGCGATTATATGTATGGCGGCTGTTATAGTAATATCGTATACAAGATGTATGACAATAGCTATAAACAACTTTCAGGTATACGAGGATTTAAGACATCTTGGTGCAACAAGGGACTACCTCCGGAGGTCAGTAAAAAACCAGGTTATGAAGGTTTATTTAGTTCCGGGAATTATAGGTACAGGACTGATATATGTGCTGTATATGTTTATAATGTTTTTTAATGACGGAAGATTATCATCCAGTGAAATATCCGGACTTATAAACTGCGCTTTAGTTGTTGCCGGCTGCTCGGTATTTCTTTGGCTGATGTACAGGTACACACTCAGAAAAACCTATAAGGCGTTAAAGCTGTAATCTAATATTAAACTAAAAAGTCCCATGGTTATCCATGGGACTTTTTCAATTAAAGGCTGTCCAGTTCCTTCATCCATACGGCGTTTACAGCGTCTGAAGGCATCCTCCAGTCACCTCTTGGCGACAGGCTTATCGTCCCCACTTTTGGACCATCAGGCAGACAGGAACGCTTAAACTGCTGT
>CAUHBX010000293.1 GCA_959604475.1 uncultured Eubacteriales bacterium | reverse complement strand
TAAAGGCTGCGAACTCATCCCCACCAATTCTGCCTACAACATCGTCACTTGTAAACTGTTCGCTCAAAATTTGAGCAAAATTAGCAATGGTAATATCACCGAAAGCGTGGCCGAACGTATCATTAATATTTTTAAAGTCATCTATATCTATCATAAAAAATGCATAGGTTTTATCTTTGTTTTCAATAAGGCTGTTTTGAATGTAGTGCTGTGTGGCCGCCTTATTATAAAGTCCTGTAAGTGAGTCGCTCTCCATTTTCTCAAACAGATAGCGTTCACGTCTCTTCTCCTCGTCAACGTTTTGCCTATATATAAACATTCTGACTGATTTATCATCATCCCAATAAAATATCTGCGCAGTTATCCGCATCCAGTAATAGGAAATGCCGCCGTCGTTTGTAATAAGGAAATCATAGCACAAGCTTTCCGTACCGTTGCGGTATGATTTCAACACATTGTAAGGGCTGAAAGTAGAAAGATATCCGTCGCGGTATTCCTCTTTTATCTGCTTTTGGGCAACTATCTTTAATGCCTCATCATATGATGTATTATCAGGAACGCCAAGGCTTTTAAAATAATTTACAGTCGCTTCGCTGGCAGCGCAGTTATGCGTAATATCAATTTCATAGATATTTTCATATATTTTTGCAGTTTCTACCTGAAAAATCGTTCTGTGGCGTCTCTCCTTCTCAACGGTAAGCTGTACAATCTGCTCATTATATTTCCTTATGATTTTTGTGATTAATAAAAGCACGCATATTATAACTGCTATTATTATTGCGATTCCGAGCATAAATTGCTGAGTAAGCTGTTGGTTCAGTTCAGTCGTGTCATTGTCAATAATTAGGAACCAGTCCAGGCTTGGTATATACTTGGAAATTAAATATCCCTCATTTGGACCGCTTGAATACCAAAATGCTCCGTCATCTTTAGTGTCTGAAACTATCCTGGGCTTTAAATTAGAGTAAATACTGTCGGAAAAAAGATTTTCCTCAGTATAACCTGTCCGGTTGGTAGAAACCTCAATGGTGCCGCTGCTGTTTATAAGATAGGCGTTAATTCCTAAATCACTTTCATATTTTTTCAGCATTTCCTGAAGGCTGTCAATTTGGAAGCCGACGCCTACGACGCCTATCAAATTCCCGCTGTCATTATTTATTGCGCAGTTGACAAATACAGTTATTTCATCAGAAGCAGCCTCATCGTTATCAATTTTTATCGAGTGTTCATTGCCTGCGCTCAGGAAATTGTAGTACCATTCGTTTTCAGGATTGCCCTCGGCAAGTATCCGGTCTATACCGTTAAAGTGATAGTATCGGCCTGTAGCTGTTGAAACAAGGAATACAGAGTCATAGCTGTATTTTTCTTTATATGCGAGCAGATAGTTTTTTATTGTCTGAACATACTGCATATCATCTATGTGCTCTTCCTCCTGGGCAAGAAAGTCCTTTAAAAAACTGTCGTTAGCCATAGTAAGGGATATGTTAATAGGCTTAGTGAACATGGTATCAATTTGATGGTATATGCCTTCCGAAGAGAGGGCTGATATATTTTCAGTGTCCTGTTTAAATAATCCAAGATTAGATTTATAGCTTATAACAGAGGTTACTATAAACCCAAGTACGATTATTAAGCAGATAAAGGAATTTGTTTTCAGTAATACACTTTTTTTCATATGAATAATCCCCTCACATTTACGGGCTTTCAATTAATAGGTTAAACTTAATTATATATTACTGAAGGCTGCTTTATCAATAGATTATAATAAAAATTAAAAACAGAGAGGGGTCTCTCTGTTTTTAATGGGATTAATAAACTTCTATATACTGTGCGTTTGCGTAGCCGATGGCATCGCCGTACATTACCGTATACCAGTCCTGATATTGGCCAAGCACTGTTATTGCCGCACCGTTTGGAACGGTAGCTATTACATACGAATCAAATGACGGATATGAACGGATGTTAAGGGCACCGCCCTCGGTCCTTACCGTACCGCCCATTGGGCTTTGCGCCGGTATAAAAGGTATTCCAAAGAACTGGGTTAGGGATTGTACAATATTTACTGCTATCGATTCAAGATTGTTTTTAATCCATGCCTCGTCCTCGGCGTTGTCATGGTATGCTACTTCAATAAGCACGGCAGGGGCGTTTGTACGGGTCACCTCACCTATACTGGTTGTCGGAAGCGCATTAACAAGGTCGGGATTTGGATAAATATATTTAAGGTTTGCCGCAATCGTTTCTGCTGCCTCCTTTCCTCTTATGCTTCTGGGATAATAATAAACATCCGGACCCTGAAGCTGTCCGGCCAGATACTCAGGAGCTGCATTTGAGTGAAGGGCAAGATGAAGGTCGAAGTTTCCTGCGTTTGACTGCCTTATTGATGATGCCGCTGTCATGTCGGGTGTGTTTCTTACAAAGCCTATTCCGCTTGAAAGAAGATACGGCTCCATATAGTCAGCCAGCAGGTTCATATACTGCTCCTCTGTTCCGCCGCTTAAAAAATAATTGTACTCCTGTGTGGAAGGACTTAAATAAATTGTTGGCATAATATCTCCAATACTGTTTTGTTTCTATATGTATATTCGGTTAAGGAAATTTTTATGGACTTTAATACTCTAAAAATATATAATTATATTTATTAGTATAGAAAGGAAAGAAGAATATGCTGATTGATGATATAAAAAATAAAAAAATACTCTCTATAGGGGAGAGCCTTGGCTGCGGATACGCAATGATTAAACAGAATATGACTGCCGTTTTGTTTATACAGCTTATAATTTATTTTCCCATAAACCTTTTAAGCGGATATGTTTCCAATGACGCCAGCAATATAGGAGCAAATATTGACATT
>CAUHBX010000292.1 GCA_959604475.1 uncultured Eubacteriales bacterium | reverse complement strand
TCTTGAAAAGCTTTCAAATGAAGAAGTAAGAATAAGAATTATACACGGCGGTGTTGGAGCCATAACAGAGTCTGACGTAATGCTTGCGACAGCTTCAAACGCCATTATCATAGGATTTAACGTCCGTCCTGAACCGACAGCTAAGACATTTGCCGATGAGGAAAAGGTTGATGTCAGACTTTACAGGGTCATCTATAGCGCAATTGAGGATATAACTGCTGCCATGAAAGGTATGCTTGACCCGGTTTATGAGGAAAAGGTTATTGGCCATGCAGAGGTTCGCCAGCTTTTCAAAGCTTCAGGCGTTGGTACAATTGCGGGAAGCTATATACTGGACGGAAAGTTTGTAAGAAATGCTCAGGTACGTATACTCCGTGATAACATTGTAGTTTATGAAGGCGAGCTTGAATCACTAAAAAGGTTTAAGGATGATGTCAAGGAAGTTAACACTGGATATGAATGCGGTCTTGTGTTTAAGAAATTCAACGATTTGAAAGAGGGCGACATTGCCGAGGCTTTCTTAATGGTTGAGGTGCCCAGATAAAAAACGGCAGGTGATTTTATGAAAAAAAATAACAGAATGACCAGAGTTAACGATGAGATAACAAGAGAACTGGCCAATATTATAAGAGGAGAGCTAAAAGACCCGAGAATTGGAGTGATGACTTCGGTTCTTAGAGTTGAGACAACACAGGACCTTAAATACTGCAAGGTATTTATAAGCGTACTTGGTAATGATGAAGAAAAAGCCAATGTAATGAAGGGTCTTAAAAGCGCGTCTGGATTTATACGCCACCTCCTTGCTGAAAGAATAAATCTCCGTATCACACCGGAGCTTACGTTTAAGCTTGACGATTCCGTTGAATACGGAATTAAGATGTCAAAGCTTATTGAAAAAATCAGTTCAGAGCCGCCCGTAGGGGAGGGAGAACTCTATGAATAACAGTATTGAACAAATACGTGAGGTCATAGAAAACAGCCGCAGTATCGCCATTGCCGGGCATATAAGTCCGGACGGCGACGCCGTGGCGTCTTGCTGCGCCGTAGCTATGGCGCTTAACAAACTGGGTAAGGAAACAAAAGTATTCCTTGAAGAGATACCGGAGAATTTCAGAACAATTCCTTATTCGGAAAATGCTGTCCAGGATGAACCGAAGGACGATTTTGATTTGTTTATATCACTTGACTGCGGTGATGAAAATAGGCTTGGAAAAAATGCTTTTCTTATTAAAAATACGCAGACAGTAAACATTGACCACCACATAAGCAACACCTATTTTGGAACGTTTAATTTAGTCGACGCTGAGGCATCATCAACAAGTGAAATTATTTTCCGCCTGCTTGACGGATGGTGCAAAATAGATAAAAGCATAGCTTATGCTATTTATACCGGAATAATATTTGATACAGGCTGCTTTAAACACTCATGTACAAGCCCGTATACAATGAAAATTGCCGGAGAGCTAATGACATATAATATTCCTTTTACTGAAATACAGGAAAAGCTGTTCTATTCACATTCTATAGTTGAGGCTAAAGCCCTTGGAGCGGCTATTAATAATATGTATTTGGAATGTAACGGACGTCTTGCTGTATCAATGCTTTCAATAGAAGAAATGAAACAAGTAGGAGCTGAACCTAAGGATGTAGACGCTGTCGTATCTTATGTGAAAAACACTGACGGGGTTGATGCCGCTGTATTTTTTTATGAAAAAAAGGCCGGTGAAATTAAGGTAAGCATGCGCTCCAATGAAGCTGTAAACGTGTCGGAAATAGCCGTTAAATTTGGAGGCGGCGGGCATATTAGGGCGAGCGGATGCACTATATACGGCAGTTTTGAAGAAATTATGCCGAAGGTTGTTACCGAGCTTAAAAATGCCCTGGAGGTATAATTTTGGACGGAGTAATTAATATTTACAAGGAAAAGGGATATACCTCGCATGATGTTGTTGCCGTTGTCAGAAAGACGCTTAATTTAAAGAAGGTCGGACATACCGGAACACTTGACCCGGACGCGGAAGGGGTTCTGCCTGTATGCATAGGGTCTGCCACAAAACTGTCTGACTATATAATGGCTGAAAGAAAATCCTATAGGGCGGAAATAACTTTTGGCGCGGAGACTACAACACAGGACGCTTCCGGAGAGGTTACAGAACGTTTTGAATATAAATTCAGCGCTGACAGCCTGAAAGTTGCTGTAAATAGCTTCATAGGCGTACAGACTCAGGTGCCGCCGATGTATTCGGCCATTAAGGTAAACGGCAAAAAGCTTTATGAGCTTGCTAGAGAAGGCAAGGAAATAGAGAGAAAAGAAAGAAAAATAGAAATTTTTAATATTAAAATTGCTGAATTAATGCCTCCGGATAAGGCAATAATAGATGTTGACTGCTCCAAGGGAACATATATTAGAACCTTATGCAGCGATATTGGAAGAAAACTCGGCTGGGGTGCTTATATGTCCTCCCTGACAAGGACGGCCAGCGGATATTTTAAACTTGAGAACGCTGTAAAGCTTGACGAGCTTAAGAGGGCTGCGGAGGACAACAGAGTATCTGATTTTATAATCTCACCTGAAAATGTACTTATTGGATTCAAAAAAGTAACCGTCAGCCAAAGAGCTTCAAAATATCTGTACAACGGCGGGAAAATATACAGTGCATATTTCACATGCAGTGAAGAGCCAAAACAGGGAGAAACTGTTCTTGGTTATGACAGCGAAGAAAGACTAGTCGGTATTTACGCCTACAGCTATGATAAAGATAAGGACAGTTTTTTTATAAAGCCTGTCCGGCTTATGTTGTAAGGAGATTTTGTTATGGAACATATAACGAACAGCGAAATTGGACAAAGCAGACCAACA
>CAUHBX010000291.1 GCA_959604475.1 uncultured Eubacteriales bacterium | reverse complement strand
CCTTGTTAGCTGTGTCCTCATCAAATTCGCCTGAATTCGCGTCTGTAATGCCGCATACATATCTTGCGAACTCAATAACCGCAATCTGCATGCCAAGGCAAATACCAAGCATTGGAAGGTTATTTGTACGGCAGTAGTTTGCAGCCGCAATTTTTCCTTCAATTCCTCGGTTTCCAAAACCACCCGGTATAACAATACCCGAGCATTTGCCTAAAACGTCAGCTACATTAGCACTTGTAATTGTCTCAGAATCTATCCATTCAATTTCAACATATGCTCCGTTTTCATATCCGGCATGTCTTAAAGCCTCCGCTACTGATAAATATGCGTCATGGAGCTGAACGTACTTTCCGACAATGCCTATCCTTACTTCTCTTTTTCTGGCTTTTATTCTGTCAACCATGCTTTCCCATTCATCAAGGTCAGGAGCAGGGGCACTTATCCCAAGCTCACGGCACACAATATTTGAAAACCCACTCTTTTCAAGCATAAGCGGGGCTTCATAAAGAATTGGAATTGTTATATTTTCAATAACACAGTCTAATTTGACATTGCAGAACATCGCAATTTTTTTAAATATGGACTCTTCAAGCGGCTCATCACATCTGAGAACAATTATATTAGGATTTATTCCCATGCCCTGAAGTTCTTTAACAGAATGCTGCGTAGGTTTAGACTTATGCTCCTCCGACCCTCTGATATAAGGGACAAGGGTAACATGAATATAAAGGGAATTTTCTTTTCCTACTTCTATTCCTACCTGACGTATAGCCTCAAGGAACGGCTGGCTTTCGATATCGCCAGTCGTACCGCCTATTTCGGTTATTACAACATCAGCGTCAGTCTTTTGTGCAACGCCGTAGATAAACTCCTTAATTACGTTTGTAACATGTGGAATTACCTGTACAGTTTCTCCAAGGTATTCTCCTCTTCTTTCCTTATTAAGAACATTCCAGTAAACCTTTCCCGTTGTAAGGTTAGAGTACTTGTTCAAATCCTCGTCTATAAATCTCTCATAGTGACCGAGGTCAAGGTCTGTTTCCGCCCCATCGTCAGTAACAAATACCTCGCCATGCTGATAGGGACTCATTGTACCAGGGTCCACATTTATATATGGGTCAAGCTTCTGAGCGGCAACCTTTAATCCCCTTGCCTTAAGAAGTCTTCCCAGCGATGCGGCTGTAATTCCCTTTCCCAGTCCTGACACAACGCCTCCGGTAACAAAAATAAACTTTGCCATAATAATTAATCCTCCAAATATCCTTGAAAAAACTGATATAAATGTACACAAAAAAGCTGTTTCAAAACCACAATTAAATTAAAACATAATTATAGTTTTAAAACAATAGATAAAAAGTATTTCTCAATAAAAGGGCACTCATCCTGTATGAGTAATATAACCTGTATAGGATGAATGCCCTTGTCCTTCATTAAAATAGATTAGCACTACAAGTTGTTACTGTCAATACACCGTATAACAAATTCTTGTAAAAAAATCGAAAAATTTTTAAATATAGCTATTGACAACGCTTTAAAGTAATGCTAAACTAGCCACAAGATTAGCAAAGGCGCTATGGATATTATCCGTAGCGCCTTTTTTATATCTATTTTTGCCGCTGACGGATAGTATTTTATAGCATTAAGACGAATATATCCATTTGCAGCATATATGAATAAATATCAAAAAGGAGCGAGACATCATGAGCACAAGCACAATGACAGAATTATTCGGATCAATGGTATTTGACGACAAGGTGATGGAAGCACGTCTGCCTAAGGAAACCTATAAGGCAATGCAGAAAACCATCAAAGACGGACTTCCACTGGTAGATTTGGAGGTGGCTAATGTTGTTGCAAATACTATGAAGGACTGGGCCATTGAAAAGGGTGCAACACATTTTACTCACTGGTTTCAGCCAATGACAGGAATTACGGCAGAAAAACATGACAGTTTCATTTCACCAAAGGGTGACGGAAAAATCATTATGGAGTTTTCCGGCAAGGAGTTGGTAAAGGGAGAGCCTGACGCCTCATCATTCCCATCAGGAGGGCTTAGAGCAACATTTGAGGCAAGGGGATATACAGCATGGGACCCTACTTCATATGCATTTATTAAGGACAAATCCCTCTGTATACCTACAGCCTTCTGCTCATACGGCGGAGAGGCGCTTGATAAAAAGACCCCTCTTCTTCGTTCGATGGAATACATTAATAAGGAAGCCTTAAGAGTGCTTAGACTTTTTGGAAACGAGGATGTAACCTCAATCAAAACCACAGTAGGCCCTGAGCAGGAATATTTTCTTGTTCCCAAAGAACTCTACGACCAGAGAAAAGACCTTATTTATACGGGAAGAACACTTTTTGGAGCAAAGGCCCCTAAGGGACAGGAGCTTGACGACCACTACTTTGGAACAATAAAGCCAAGAGTAGCGTCGTATATGGCAGACCTTAATGAGGAGCTCTGGAAGCTCGGTGTACTTGCAAAAACGGAGCATAATGAGGTTGCTCCTGCCCAGCATGAGCTTGCCCCTATTTTTACAACAACAAACATAGCAGCCGACCATAACCAGCTTACAATGGAAATCATGCAGAAGGTAGCTAAAAAGCACGGCCTTGTATGCCTTCTCCATGAAAAACCCTTTGCGGGAGTTAACGGTTCAGGAAAACATAATAACTGGTCAATCTCTACAAATACCGGCATAAACCTTCTTGAACCCGGAGAAACGCCATATGAAAACGCCCAGTTCCTCTTATTCCTCTGTGCTGTTATTAAAGGCGTTGACGAATATCAGGACCTTCTTCGTATCGCAGTGGCTTCCGCAGGAAATGACCATAGGCTTGGCGCCAATGAAGCCCCGCC
>CAUHBX010000290.1 GCA_959604475.1 uncultured Eubacteriales bacterium | reverse complement strand
ACCGTCGATTATATGGCCTCCGAACAATAATGTTCTGAATGCTCCGGCAAAACCAAATGCGGCTATTGTTACCCAATATGGATATGTAGCTTTTGATTCTATATGCTGCAGCTCAGACAGCGCCTCATCTGCGCTAAGTTCTCCTTCTGTAAATGAGTTTACTATGTCTTCTATAAGAGAGATATGCTCTGTATGCATTTTTTTCCTGGGAACCTGTTTTACCATTGTAGTAACTTCGCCTGTCTTGGACTCTACTGTAACTACAATGCCAGCAGTGGTAACAAATATCTCATAATTTTTAAATTCACAGCTTTCAAGTATTTTGTTTATAAGTCCCTCAATTCTATGTGTTCCGCACCCATTGGCAAGCATACGCTCACCGGTTGTGACGGCAAACTCAAGGACAGCTTTATTGTCCAATTTTCTGTACTCCTTTACTGAAATATTATTTTTATAATTTTAATAAATTTCATAATAACTATATATTGTGTATTTTCATAAATATAAAAATATATATTGTTTAGATATCTGTTCTATACGTTATTAATTATTTAGCTATATCTACTAAAAGTCAACAAAAAATTTATTTATTTAAGCGGACGGTAATGCTAATTTTACAAATAGACAGAATTAAATAAGATTTTTCAAAAACTATGATGACACAGGATGAATAATGTTATATAATCATAGTTGATTACACTATGTGTGGATAAATGTATTTACAAGGAGGACACTAGAAAATGAGTTTACTTGATTTTTCAAGAATTGCCGCAGAGGACCCTGAAATTGTTGCTGCAATGGAGGCGGAGTTAAAACGCCAGAGAGATAATATTGAACTTATTGCATCTGAAAATTTTGTTTCGCCGGCAGTCATGGACGCAATGGGAACACATCTTACAAATAAGTACGCTGAAGGATATCCTGGAAAACGTTATTACGGCGGATGTGTTAACGTGGATGTTGTTGAAAATCTTGCGCGTGAAAGAGCTAAGGAGCTTTTCGGTTGTGAGCATGTAAATGTACAGCCACATTCAGGAAGTCAGGCTAATATTGCAGTATATTTTGCAATGCTTAATCCAGGAGATACAATTCTTGGTATGAATTTAAGTCACGGCGGACATCTTACACATGGTTCTCCTGTAAATCTTTCTGGTAAATATTTTAATGTTGTTCCTTACGGTGTTGATGAAACAGGATTTATCGACTACGATGAATTTGAAAAAATAGCTGAAGAAGCTAAACCTAAGATGATAGTTGCCGGAGCCAGTGCATATGCAAGAACAATAGATTTTGAGAGGATTTCTCAAATCGCGAAATCTGTAGGCGCATATTTTATGGTTGATATCGCACATATAGCCGGACTTGTTGCGGCAGGAGTTCATCCGTCACCCGTACCTTATGCCGACTTTGTAACAACAACTACACATAAAACGTTAAGGGGCCCCAGAGGCGGTATGATAATGTGCAAGGAAGAATACGCTGTCCAGATTGACAAGGCAATTTTCCCTGGAACACAGGGCGGCCCCCTTATGCATATAATTGCGGCTAAGGCTGTATGTTTTAAAGAGGCTCTTTCTCCGGAGTATAAGGATTATATTAAACAGGTTGTTAATAATGCTAAAGCCCTTGCTCAGGGACTTATGGATGAAGGAATTGATATAGTATCAGGGGGAACTGACAACCATCTTATGCTTGTTGATTTAAGAAAGGTTGATATTACGGGCAAAGATGCTGAAAAGCTTCTTGATGAGGTGAGAATTACATGTAATAAAAACACAATTCCTTTTGACCCCAAATCACCCTTTGTTACAAGCGGTATCCGTCTTGGAACACCAGCTGTTACCACAAGAGGAATGAGGGAAGAGGACATGAGAGAAATTGCAGCAATAATTGCCGCAACTCTGAAGGACTTTGACGGGTTTAAGAAAGAGGCTGTAAGTAGGGTAGAAGCGCTCACAAAGAAGTACCCTCTTTATGAATAATATTGACACAATTTAATAGGATATGGTAACATTAAAAAACGGGGTAATATTACCCCGTTTTTTAATAAAATAGGTTAGGGGAGAGTAACATGATTAATATAGGGATAAAAGGGACGGAACAGATAGTTGTAAATGAACATAACTGTGCACTTGCAGTCGGAAGCGGAACCCTTAAAGTATTTGCAACTCCGGCAATGACTGCTTTAATGGAAAAAACGGCTTGGAAAAGTATAGCTCCATATCTTGAAGAGGGACAATGCTCAGTAGGAACAAAGCTTAATCTAAGCCATTCGGCCTCAACTCCAATAGGAATGAAGGTTAAATGTGAAAGTGAGCTTATTATTGTAGACGGCAGAAAGCTTACATTTCATATAACAGTATGTGATGAGGCTGGTAAAATAGGTGAGTGCACACATGAAAGATATATTGTGGATGAGGATAAATTTCAATTAAAAACTGACAGTAAGCTAAATAAGTAATGTTAAAAATATTCTTCTGTTTTTTTACATGCATTATTAAAGAGAACGCCGGATAAAGATATGACTGCTTGCATAGAAGCGTCAAAAAGGGCTGTTGAATTATAAATGTAACTAAAAGGGACAGTATACAGGTACTGTCCTTTTCTAATACTTAAAATGATACCTTGCTCAATACTCGGAATACTAATGGTTATTGGTAACGAATCTCTTTACCGTTATTGTTAATACATTATGTGTTTAGTATAATGGTTAAAGAACTTTAACAAAAGGAGTTTGAAATATGAAACAATACAAAGTAATAATTGATAAAGATAAATGTATAGGATGCGGCCTGTGCAGTAAGATTTGTGTCGCAAATAACATTGAGATTGAAAATAAAAAGGCTAATACAGTTATGAGTAGCTGCATTATGTGT
>CAUHBX010000289.1 GCA_959604475.1 uncultured Eubacteriales bacterium | reverse complement strand
TTCTATTTTTAGGAGGCCGCGGTATGATTGATTTAACGATAAACAGAGAAAATCTAGAACGCAACATAAAAAAGGCGAAAGAAAACAACATTATCATTCCTACATATGAGCAGATGAAACATCCTGAGACAATTCCCGATAAAATTAAGGATAAGCTTCTTAATGTCGGACTTTGGGATGTTGACCCGCTTAACCTTTTCAGAATAACCTGGAAAAATGAACAGAAGATTTCAGGAGGACTTTTTGGCGGCCCCAATTTCATAGAGCTTCCAAAGGAGCTTACAGGTGTAAATGCGCGTATAATATGCCTCATTGGAAAATGGTTCCCTACTGGCTGCCATAAGGTAGGCGCGTCGTTCGGATGCCTTGCTCCAAGACTTGTAACTGGCCAGTTTGATGCTACACGCCATAAGGCTGTATGGCCTTCAACAGGCAACTACTGCCGTGGAGGGGCCTTTAACTCAAAGCTTCTTGCGTGTGACTCAATCGCTATTCTCCCTGCTGAAATGAGCCGTGAGCGCTTTGAATGGCTGTCTACAATTGCCGGAGAGGTTATTGCTACCCCTGGCTGCGAATCCAATGTAAAAGAAATATTCGATAAAACCTGGGAGCTTAAAACAACAAGAGACGATGTAATGATTTTCAATCAATTTGAAGAAATGGGCAATCATCTGTGGCACTATCAGGTAACGGGAAGCGCTATTGCAGAAGCCTTTGAATCCATTAAAAAAGACGGAGACCGCCTTGCGGGCGCCTGCTTTACATCGGGTTCAGCAGGTACAATTGGCTGCGGCGATTATCTTAAGGAAGTATATCCGGAAATGAAGCTTGCTGTCGGCGAGGCGCTTCAGTGCCCTACAATTTTAAACAACGGCTTTGGCGGACATAGGATTGAAGGTATTGGAGATAAGCATATTCCTTGGATACATAATGTTAAAAATACAGACATGGTAATTGATATTGATGACGAGGACAGCCAGAAACTTATTCGTCTTTTCAATGACCCGGCTGGTATAGAATATCTAATTAAAGAAGCTCATGTGGCTCCAGAGGTTGTGGAAAACCTTTCATATCTCGGAATTTCCGGTACGGCAAACGTACTTTGCGCTATTAAGATGGCTAAATACTATGAAATGACAGAGCATGATGTAATAGCCACCGTTCTTACTGATTCTATTGACATGTACGGTTCAAGAATTAAAGAGCTTGAAGAGGAAAACGGCCCTTATACAATGACAAGTGCCGCTGTTGACCATAATCTTCATATGCTCGGACTTCGTACCGATAATATGGAGGAACTTACCTATGTAGGACGTAAAAGAGTACATAATCTTAAGTACTACACATGGGTTGAGCAGCAGGGAAGAACTGTAGATGAGCTTAACGAGCTTTGGTATAATCCTGAAAAGACATGGAAGGGTGTACATTCTCAGGCTAAAGAGCTTGACGAGCTTATAAATGAATTCAATGACGCTTCAGGCGTAATTAAAAGCTTATAATTAAAATATGAATCCGATGGGCCTACTGCGGCCTGTCGGATTTTGCGAAATATAGGAGGTTTTCATATGCGCAATGTGATTTCTGCCGTATGTATAAAATGCGGTGCTGAGGTTGCTCCTGAGCCAGGTATAACTGTTTGCCCCAACTGCGGAGGTATTCTGGATATAAAGTACGACTACAAATACATAGCCTCTCAGGTGACGGCAAAGGAAATAAGTGAACGCCGGGATTATTCTATGTGGCGTTACAGGGAGTTTCTCCCCGTAGAGGAGGATACGCCTAACACGCCGCTTCGTGTAGGGTATTCCCCATTCTATGAAGTGCCGAAGCTCTCAGAAATGCTTGGCATTAAAAAGCTGTGGATAAAGGACGACGGCATCAATCCAACCGCAAGCCTAAAGGACAGGGCGTCAGCTATGGCTGTAGCAAAGGCAATGGAAGCAAAGGCGGATACAATCGCATGCTCGTCAACAGGCAATGCCGCTTCATCATTGGCTGGCAACGCCGCTGCCGCCGGATTTAAAACATATATTTTTGTTCCTTCAAGGGCGCCTAAGGGTAAGGTGGCCCAGCTTATGATATTTGGAGCAAATGTAATTTCAGTTGAGGGGACATATGAGGAGACCTTTAAACTTTCAGCAGAAGCAATAGACAGATGGGGCTGGTATAACAGAAATGCCGCTATAAATCCATATCTAGTGTAGGTAAAGAAAACCGTATCGCTTGAAATAGCTGAACAAATGGGCTTTGACATGCCGGATTATGTTGCCGTTTCGGTAGGAGACGGATGTACAATAGCAGGAGTATGGAAAGGCTTTAAGGACCTTTATTCAGCAGGAATGATTGATAAGCTGCCAAAGCTTATAAGTGTGCAGGCGGCAGGCTGCTGTCCTCTTAATACGGAGCTTCAGACAGGAAAGGCATGGCAGCCCATGGAAGAAAATACAATAGCGGATTCGATTGCTGTTGGAGTTCCAAGAAATGCTGACAAAGCTCTTAATGCTGTAAGGGAGTCAGGCGGAGTAGCTGTAAATGTTACTGATGAGGAGATACTTGGAGCAATGAGGCTTCTTGGACGTACATGCGGCCTTTTCGGGGAGCCGGCAGGGGTTACAGGCACGGCAGGCATAAAGAAGGCATGCCAGCTTGGGCTTATACCAAACGATGCAACTGTAGTAGGTATTATTTCAGGAAACGGGCTTAAGGATGTAAATAATGCAATTAAGGCAGCAGGAGAGCCCATTTCAATTGCTCCCGATATGGGGCTGCTTCTGGAAGCATTTGATAAAAAAGGATTTAATTTGAGATAAATTATTAAAACCTGATTATTTAGCAGTTGCTTAATAATCAGGCTTTTTAATAGGATTAAAAAAATACTTTTAATTGAATT
>CAUHBX010000288.1 GCA_959604475.1 uncultured Eubacteriales bacterium | reverse complement strand
CATCTTGCGAAGAGCTCACGAAGATTGAATAATGAAATCAAAAGGAAAACTACACCGGAAATAAATACAAGGCCGAAGGCCTGTCCATATGTGGCTGTCCCGTCGGCAATCCAGCCTGCTATTAATCCCGGGATAACGAGTACGGGTGCCAGGCAGATAGGCGTATTAGAATATAAACCCATAGCAAGGCATGATATGGCGGTTACAAGAGCTGTACATACTAAAACACCGGTTGTGTTAATGCCCGGAACAACTGACATAGACCATGTCATATAAGCTAAAATGTATGCCATTGTGGCAAACGTTGTCGCTCCTCCGATAATCTCGGTTGAGATGGTCGAGCCTCGCTCCGAGATTTTAAAAAATTTATCAATTTTTTCTCTCATGTTATATAACCTCTTCTGAATAATTAGTATAATTCCTGTTATTAAATATTGTATAATTTTTTTGTGTTTTTGAAAGCTATGTCAATTACTTCCTGGGCAGAAACGTCTCTGCGGACATCAGCTATTTTTTCAGCGACAAATGATATCATATCAGGCAGTGCATCTGCACCTGCAAGATGTGAAGGGGGTAAAAACGGTGCGTCGGTTTCAAGCAGAAGCTTTTCTAACGGCATGGATTTTACCAGACTCACAAGACAACTGCTGTCAGGATATGTTACCTGGGGGCCTATGCCCATATAGAGGCCATAATCCATGAATTTTTCAGCATATTCCAGTGGTGAGAATATGCGGTGTATTTCACCGCGGATGCGATAATCCTTTATAATACGAAGAACATCTGCATCGGCCTGCCTGTTGTGGATAACAACTGGCAGATCAAACTCTACAGCAAGTTCAAGCTGTTCACGGAAACGCCTTTCCTGTGTTTTGGGGTCAGGATGTCCCTCAAAACCGTAATCCATTCCTATCTCACCGATAGCGACAACTTTCGGACTTTTACACATATCTCTCAGCTGGTTTATGTAGTCATCAGGAAGATTGGCGGTTTCGTTTGGATATATGCCTACAGAAGCATAAACAAAATCATATTTATCAGCCACTTCACATGAGCGATATGATGATTGAAGTTCTGAACCGGAATTAATTATTCCAATTACTCCAAAGCTCTGCTGCGATTTCATTACGGTGTCCAGATTTGCACTAAATCTGGAATCATCCATATGTGCATGAGTATCAAAAATTCCTTTTAACATTAAAAACACCTCCTTTCGTTTTTATTAAAAAAGCCAAATAAATGCAACTGATTTATTCAGCTTTCCAGACAAGAAAATCTAATTTTGTTCATAATAACAAATTTTGTACGTTTTGTCAATTGTTTATGTATTTTTATACAGCTTTTAGCAGTTTAATCATTGTATCACCGTATAGCGTGAATAAAATATCAAGCTGTATATTAATTTCAATAAAAGCTATTGACTTAGAGTAAGCTCTAAGTGATAAAATTAAATAAACTGAAAAGGAATAATAGTGATAAAAAATTAGGCTTAGGCTTATGGAGCTTCCGCTTCTTGAGCTTAAATGTCTCGGAGCCGTTAGATAACGCTGCTTTGGGGTTACCAACGAGATAGAATATGGAGGCGGTACTATGACTATAGCGGAAGTAAGCAAAAAATATGACATTTCTGCTGACACGCTGCGCTACTATGAAAGAATCGGGCTTATACCAAAGGTAACAAGGACAAAAAGCGGCATTAGGGATTATAATGAAGAGGACTGCAACTGGGTCGGATTTGCAAAGTGTATGAGAAGCGCGGGTATTCAGATTGAGGCGCTCATTGAGTATGTTGAGCTTTTCCAGATGGGAGAGGATACAAGCGCGGCAAGAAAGCAGATATTGATTGAGCAGAGGGAACTGCTTATTAAGCGTATGGAAGATATGCATGAAACATTGGAAAGGCTTAACATGAAAATAGAAAGGTATGAGCAGTGCGAGGCTTTTGCGGAAAAGGAGCTTAAGCATGCAAAATAAAAGAAGCGCCGGTAAATTCGGCGCTTCTTATTAATTCATTGAGTTTTCTGAGCCAAGTACCTCTATAATTTTTCTTTCCACTAAAGATTCAATATCATTTCTTGCCGCTCCAAGATATCCTCTGGGGTCAAAAGCCGAAGGGTCCTCTGCAAAGCTCTTTCTGATTGCAGCTGTCATGGCAAGTCTTATATCGGTATCCATATTTATTTTGCATACTGCCATTTCGGCGGCTTTTCTAAGCATTTCTACCGGAATACCCTTTGCTCCGTCTATTTTTCCGCCATACTCATTGCATGTAGCAACAGAAGACTGGTCAACTGAGGATGCGCCGTGAAGAACAATAGGGTAGTTGGAGAAACCTGCTTCCCCAAGCTTTTTAGTAATTGTTTCAAGGCGTTCAAAGTCAAGCTTAGCTTCCCCTTTAAATTTGTAGGCTCCATGACTTGTGCCAATTGCTACCGCAAGGGAATCTACCCCGGTGCGTTTGACAAAATCGACGGCCTGGTCAGGGTCAGTATATGTGGCATGCCCCTCTGCTACCTTTACATCGTCCTCTACGCCGGCAAGTTTTCCAAGCTCAGCCTCAACAACAACGGCTTTTGAATGGGCATAGTCTACTATTTCCTTTGTTTTAGCCACATTTTCCTCGTAATCAAAATGAGAACCGTCAAACATAACTGATGTAAAGCCTGCCTCAATACAAAGCTTACACGTCTCAAAATCAGGACCATGGTCAAGATGGAGGGCTATATCAATGCCTGTTTCTTCAATAGCGGCGTCTACCATTTTTTTAAGATACAGGGGATGAGCGTATTTTAATGCGCTTTTTGAAACCTGAAGAATAACTGCGGAGTTGTGTTTTTTGCATGCGCTGACAACACCCTGGATAATCTCCATATTGTTGATATTGAAAGCA
>CAUHBX010000287.1 GCA_959604475.1 uncultured Eubacteriales bacterium | reverse complement strand
CCAAACCTACTATAATTTCAGCGCACTTATCCTGGCCGAACATACTGCTGTCAAGGGAAAGGCTGTAATTCTGCGACATTCCCCATTCGCGGCCTGTGTGCCTTTTATAGTACAGCCTTCTGGATTTGTCCTTGTCCTCAAGGCGCTTTTTGGGAGTGCTTTCGCTTTCGCCGTACATACGCACAATCCTTTCCGCCCTGGCGTCCATATTTGAATGTATGAACACGTGCAGGCAGTCCTTTTGGTCCTTGAGGATAAAATCGGCACAGCGCCCGACTATTACGCAGTTTCCCTTTTGGGCTATATCCAGCACGATTTTTCTCTGCATTACCCACAGGAAATCGTCTATTGAAAGTCCGTTCATAACGCCGGGGGTTCCGCTGTGGGAGGAAAAGATATAGGACAGCCAGCTCTTGTTGGGGGCGTATTCGCCCTCCTCCTCAATAAAGTTTTCATTGAGACCGGTCTCAACGGCCACCTGCTTTACAAGCTCCTTGTCAAAATAGGCCCAGCCGAGGCTTTCGGCCACCTGTTTTGCTATGGAACGTCCGCCGCTTCCAAATTCACGGCTTACTGTTATTATATTTTTAGACATTTGCGACACTCCTTGTCATATATTCGCTATCATATTTTTTCTTACCTTACCCATAAATATTACAGCCGCTATAAAGGCGCATATTTCCGCCGCCGGGAAGGCTGTCCACACCATATCCGCCGCGTTTGGAAGCAGGCTGAACAGGTACGCCAGCGGCAGGGTGACGACTACAAGCCTGATGAGGGAGAGTACAAGGGATTTGATACCGCTGCCAAGGGCTTGGAATACCGCCTGAAAGGCAACGTTGGCGCCTACGAAAATATAGCCGATGGTTACAATGCGGATTGCCGTTACACAGAGGGACTTTACTTCCGCTGAAACGTCAAAAATACCGATTACCTGATTGGCGAATATCTGAAGGGCTGCAGCGCCGACCGCCATAATTACAACGGTATAGAGCAGTCCGCAGCGTATGGCGTCGTTTACCCTCCTTTTGTCCCTCATTCCGTAGTTAAAGGCGACTATCGGGATAATGGCGTTATTCAGACCGTAGGCTGCGAAGAATATGAACTGCTGGATTTTAAAGTACATGCCGTAGGCCGTAACAACCGAGCCTGAAACCCTGACAAATATGATATTGACGCCGTAGGTCATAATCGAGGTGAGAGCCTGCATTATAATCGCGGGTATGCCGACGCGGTACACGGAAATAACCGTCTGCCTGTCGGGCATGAGGTACTTCAGCCTTGTATCAAGGTCATGGTTCATTTTATGATGGAATATTATTCCCAGAACAAGCGATACTATCTGGCCGATTACCGTTGCCCAGGCCGCGCCGTTTATGCCCATTTCGGGAAAGCCCAGATAACCGAAAATCATAATCGGGTCGAGAATTATATTGACCAGCGCTCCGGAAATCTGGGAGACTGTGAATAGGGCAGTCCTGCCTGTGGACTGGAGAAGCTTCTCGTAAATCATGTATATGATTGAGCCGAAGGAGAATACCGAGCATATTTTAAGGTAGGAACACGCCATCTGAAATATCTGCGGGTCGTCCGTCTGGGTGCCGATATAGGCATTTACGCCCACAAGGCCAAATATAAGGAACACGACGTATGTACAAATACTCAAAAATATTGCGTTGCCCGCTATTTTGCTGGCGCTTTCCCTGTCGCCCATGCCAAGGTATTTGGACAGCAGGGAGTTGACGCCGACACCGGTGCCTATTCCTACCGCCACCATCAGCGTCTGTATCGGAAACGCCAGTGTGAGGGCGTTTACGGCGGCGTCGCCGACGCCCGTAATGCTGCTAACAAAATAGCTGTCCACTATATTGTAGAATGCCTGAAGCATCATGGATAAAATCATCGGGACGCCCATTTTGACCATCAGCCGTCCGATAGACTCGGTTCCCATTTTGTTTGTTGTAATTTCCTTTTCCATTTCTAACCTCCATTTAACGGTGCTTTATGTTTTTATGGAGTCCTTTCCAGCGTGCCTTCCGCTGATTGGTAAGCTGCCTAAACCAAAAAAATAGACGTGTAAACCTGCATGGGTTTACGCGTCTTAGCTACACTGCCTAAATATTATAACTCATATTTTTTTTGAAAGTCAAGAGCGAGTTTATTTTTTGCAGAGAGGTTCCTTTTTTATGGAATTGTGATATAATCGAAATAGGAAGTACCAATTAAAATACAGGAGGAGATTACCAATGAAAATAAGTCTTTTGGAACCAATCGGCATTGACGGCTCTCTTATGGAGGAGCTTGCGGCTCCGCTGAAGGCGCAGGGACACGAGTTTGTTTATTATGACAGCAAGACAACGGACGCGGACGAGCTTTATGAGAGGGCGAAGGACAGCGAAATAGTAATGATTGCAAACAATCCGCTTCCGGACAGCGTGATTGAAAAATGCGGGAAGCTGAAAATGCTTGACGTTGCTTTTACAGGGATAGACCATGTCGGGCAGAAGGCATGCAGGGATAAGGGTGTTGTAATATGCAACGCTGCGGGATATTCCAACGAGACGGTTTCCGAGCTTGCAGTCGGAATGGCCATAAATGTCCTCAGAAAAATAAATCAAGGCGACAAGGCAGTAAGGGAGGGCGGCACAATGGCTTCCGCCGGACTTATGGGAACGGAGCTTGGAACTAAGACTGTAGGAATTATCGGAACGGGACGAATAGGAGTTATGACCGCCAAGCTGTTTAAGGCCTTCGGGTGCAGGGTGCTTGGCTACAACAGGACCGTAAAGCCTGAGGCTGAAGCGGCGGGTATTGAATATACGCAGCTGGACGAGCTGCTTGCCAAAAGCGACATCGTTTCATTACATATACAGGCAACTGCCGGGACACAGGGCTTCTT
>CAUHBX010000286.1 GCA_959604475.1 uncultured Eubacteriales bacterium | reverse complement strand
TGGGCAATGTCTGCCAGCGAATCGGCCAGATATTTTTGTTCTTTTTTCAGCATCTCGTTCTGCTCTTTGATACGAAGCGTCATCTTTGTTATCTCACTTTGCAGAATAGAAAGCTCACCCTCTTCCAATTCACTGATAAACAGCCCGTCAGCATTATGCAGAACAGTATCAATTTGTTCCGAAATCCGCGCGATGCTTTTATATCTGGCCCTTGTAAATATAAAGAATATCATTCCAAATACAGCTGAAGAAATAAATGCCAATATTCCGGCAGCTGGATTTATAATAAAACCCAAAGCTGTAAATACTGCGGTTACCGCAGCAAATAACTGTGCAAACCCTCTAATCTCTTTATTTCGAAACATATGTGCCCCCAAGCCTATACCCTGTGCCATGAACAGTGAGAATAATCTGTGGGTCAGCAGGGTTATCTTCAATCTTCTCCCGCAACCGTTTAATATAAACAGTCAAAGTATTGTTATTAACAAATTCTCCAGCCGCATCCCACAATTCATCCAATAACTGCTCTCGGGTAATAATACTTTTGGGATTATTAATGAATATCAGCAATAAACGGTATTCCAGTGCGGAAAGATATATTTCCCTCCCATTCTTTTTCACAATCCCGCTGGTTGTGTTGACAGAAAGACCTTCAACCTCAAAAGCATTTGGCAGATGTCCGCTTTTTCTTAGTGCAGTTGCTATCCGCGCAATCAATTCACGGGGACGAAAAGGCTTAGTAATATAGTCCTCTGCCCCCATATTCAGTCCGGTAACAACGCTTGCCTCATCACCAGATGCAGTCAAAAAGATAATAGGGATATCCTGACTCTGTTTAATTTCTGTACAAACTGCAAACCCATTACCATCAGGAAGTGAAATGTCTACCAGTGCCAAGTCAAATTTGTTGTCAGCGAGCATTTCAACAGCCTCTCTTTGTGTAGGGCTATGTGTAATTTTAAATCCCTCGGCATTGAGCAATCGTGTCAGATTTTTAGCAATCTCTTTATCATCCTCAACCAAAAATATACGTTTCATTTATTATCTCCGTTCTTTATCTTGACAAATCCGCACATTTAAATACAGTTTTTAATTATTGTATGACGCAGCATTAGTTTATTTATAGCTCTTATTGCTGCTCTGCTTTATAGGTAAAGTTTATAGTATCCAATAATATCTGTAAAGGCTGTGTGATATATTTATCTTTATGAAACACAGCCAGCATTTTGTTCTCCATTTTTGCTCCTGTCAATTTAATTAAACGCAGTTTCTTAAGAAGCAATGAGTCCAATAATAAACTTTCGGGTAAAACAGTTATTCCCAGTCCGGCTTCAGCTGCCTTAATAAGCGCAAAAGAATTCACACTTTCCCAAACAGGGTATGCTTTTAAATTCAAAAGAGACAACACACTGTCCAAAGTATCACGGATTGCACTCCCCTGCTCGCGAAGCAGCAACGGAAATTGGCACAATTGATATGGAGATATTTCCTGTTCAGACAATATGAAGTTTGGAGCACATGCGGCACATAATTCATAGGAGCCCATTAGATATGTTTGATAAGAGCCTTGCGGTTCAACTCCTTCCCACAATGCCATATCAGCCTCACCTCGCTGTAAAACGTCCATTGCAGCATTAGCACTGGCAACCCGGACATTCACTTGAATTTCCGGATGCAATGACTTTAGTTGTCTCAATATTTTAGGAAGTAAAAATGAAGCTATCGTAATACTGGATACAAGATTTATAGGTGTATTTTCTTCTAAATGTTCTATTTTATTATCTAAATTCCTATATGCGGCCAACACACTGCGCGCTTCATCTAAAAGAGAAAGTCCGCAATTTGTAAGGCTCACGCCCTTAGGAAATCTGTTAAACAGTGCAGTACCTGCCTGCTGTTCAAGCTCTGCTATTGCATGAGAAACGGCCGATTGTGTAAGGTGCAGTTTTTTTGCAGCTCCGGTGAATGTTCCGGCCTGTTCGATAGCATCTAGTATTTCTAAATGTCTGATATTCATTTATGTCCCCCTTCGCCTACAACATGAATAAAACTAATCATCTATATAAAATCATATCATTTTACAGATTTCAATACAAGGGATATAATGAATGAAATGCAAAGGGAGGGACAATTTTGAACCAAAATAAAAAAACATACTTTTGGCTTTTATTGATTAATTTATTTATCAGTACATTTACTTTTGGCGGAGGCTATGTAGTAGTGCCTATGGTTCGCCGCTATTTTGTCAATCAAAAATCATATTTTACAGAGGAGGATTTAATGAGTATGGCAGCTGTAGCACAGTCAACTCCAGGCGCTATCGCTGTCAACTTGTCAGCCTTAGCTGGATACCATGTAGCCGGCATTGCTGGGGCGGTAATAAGCTGTGTGGCATCTATTATACCTCCGCTTGTAATTCTCAGCTTAGTGTCAGCCTTTTATACAGCGTTTATATCCAATGTCATTGTTGCTGCTGTATTAAAGGGAATGCAGGCCGGTGTAGCGGCGTTGATTGTGGATTTAATAATAGACATGTGTTCAATGATACTAAAGGAAAAGTCTCTGTTTTTATCGGCTATGATACCTGTTGCTTTTCTTGCGAATTTCGTAATGGGAATAAATGTTGCATTGATACTAATTATCTGCTGTTTTCTATGTTTATTACGAGTTGTATGGAAAAAGAGGAAAAATATATGAATATAATTTCTGATTTATTATTTACATTTTTAAAAATAGGACTGTTTAGTATTGGGGGTGGTTATGCTATTATACCCTTAATCCAAGAACAAGTGGTTGTTAAGGCTGGCTGGATTACAGAAAAGATGTTTACAGATATAATTACAATTTCACAAATGACACCAGGTCCTTTGGCAGTTAATACTTCGACTTTCGTTGGGCT
>CAUHBX010000285.1 GCA_959604475.1 uncultured Eubacteriales bacterium | reverse complement strand
TCCTGATGATATAATTTCTCTTGCCAGAAAGAGGCCTATTCCAACTCCGTCTTCATCACTCACATTTGCGCTGCGGTAAAAGCGGCCGAATATTTTGCTGTACTCCTCCTTGGCTATTCCGATTCCGTTGTCAGATATATCTATTCGGCAGAACATATCATATGCTATTATACTAAACTCTATTTTTCCTCTGCTCGGTGTGTATTTTACGGCGTTGTCAGCTATATTGTAAATTGCTTCGGCTGTCCATTTTATATCAAATACAGCTTCGCAGTCAGTTTCAGGAAGTACAATTTCAATATCTTTAGCTTTAGCTTTCGGAAGTATATTTTCCATCACGGCGCCTAAAAGCCTGCTTATATAGTCTTTCTTTGGCGAAACCGATATAATCCCAGTCTCAAGGCGGGAAAGATTTACCAAAGAATTTATAAGAAAATTCAGCTTTTCAGACTGAGTGACAAGCTGATTAACATACTGACGGCAGTCACCGGGCAGTTCAGTTTCGCTCACTAGCTGGGCGTAAAGCAAAATATTTGCTATCGGTGTTTTAGTCTGATGGGATATATCGGCTATGAGCTCTTTTATTTTATCTCTTTCAGATTTTATTTTATCTGAGGAAAGAGAGCTTTGGGCAAGAAATTTAGCCAGCTTGGCCTCCAATGAGGAATACATTGTCTCATCAAAAGTATTTTGGTCGAAATTACCCGATATAGCCCTATCAAGCATGTCCGACAGGCAGTTCATTGTTTTTTTTACTGTAATCCGGTCATATATAAATATGCAGAGGGAACAAAAGAGTATAATTAACGATGCAGTCAGAATATATTTGTCCATCATTTCACCGCCCATGTATAGCCTATACCGTAAACCGTTTTAATTGGATTGGAGCTGCCGAGCTTATTCCTTAACCTTTTCACCGCAACGGAAAGTGCATTTTCATCCACAAATTCACTGCCGTCAATCCAAATGCCATCGTAAAGCTTGTCGCGTGTTACGGTATTCCCGCGGTTTTCAATTAGAATCCTCAAAAGCTTTTGTTCGGTTTTTGACAGTTCAACCGCATTTCCGCCTGAAGTAAATTCAAGCTTATCAAAATCGAAAGAGTATTTATCCGACTTATATATGTTGGAGGCTTTTTTCTTTTTTCTAAGCTGTACATTTACTCTGGCTCTAAGGACAGCAAGTGAAAACGGCTTGGTTATATAATCGTCGGCCCCAAGCTCAAATCCTGAAACAATGTCTGTTTCCATATCGTTGGCGGTAAGCAAAATTACAGGAGTGTCATGATATTCTTTGATGCCTGCAAGAAAATCCAGACCGCTTCCGTCTGGCAGATTAACGTCAAGTATTATTAAATCAAATTTTTTGCTGGCTGTAAGTATTCTGGCTGTACGCAAATCAAACGCACTCTCAAATGAAATATCAGAGTCTCTAAGTGCAAGAGCTATTCCGCTGTTAAGCGCCTTGTCGTCTTCCACAATTAGTATTTTATCCATTTTAACATCACCGTATTGAGTATATCAAAAATGCCTCCGCCTATCAAGACGGGGGCATTTTTGTTTATTCCGTTTCAGAAAGCCTTTCTACAATTGAGTGCTTGGCAGCTGATTTATATGTTATGAGCGGCATAATTATGCCAAGCAGTATGAATATTGGAGCTACGGCCAAAACAGGCGCTATAGTAAATTTATAGCTGAAGAACCAAAACATACTCTCAAATACAGATGACAATGCTGGCCCTGTAACAAGGCTTAGTATAAGAGAGGCTGCAATAGAGCCAACGGCATAGCATAATCCTTCATAGACAAGCATTTTTTTCAGTTGTTTGCCTGTCATGCCGACAGACTGCAGCACAGCGAACTCCCTTCGCCTGGTAATTATTCCAGTCAGAATTGCGTTAAGGAAATTAAGAATGCCGACTATTCCTATAATTAAGCTTAATACTCCGCCTAAAATAATAAACATGGAACGGAAAGACTCAAATTCCGCAGCAAATGTAGCTTTGCTGTCATAGTCAAACTGCGGCATCTGGTTTTTTGTGAAATCAGACAGGAAATTTTCCATATTTCCTTCGGTTTCATCTGTTGTATTAAAGGCATAGTATAAAATGTTTTCGGTTCCTGTATCCTGTATGAATGTCTGGTCATTGAGTACAAATTCATCTGCCCCGTAGTATCTGTAGCTGAGAGAGTGGGGCACATTTACAAGCGCGGCCACTTCATACTCTACATCGTGATATCTAGTAATACGGCTGCTGTAGTTAATATCGTCAGGAATACTCTCAGGGTTCAGGATTTCACCTGTATCAGTATTATAATACTCCCTTTCATCCACGTAACGAAGCGTTACCTTATCACCTACTTTTGCCCAGTGGCTGTCCATATATGGTTTGCCATAATCATCGCTGCCGTATACGGCCGCGATGAAGCGGGTTCCCGGTTCATAAAGCTTTGATATATCTCCTTCAAGTACTGTCAGTCTGTCAAGTACCCAACTTTCCATACCAAACAGCTGTACACTGTCTGCCAATTTTCCATCAGTATTTTTATCGGCCCTATCAATCAGCCAGTCAAGCGTTTGCTCATCATTCCAACGCCCATGTACATCACGGTAATATTCCTCAGTAACAAACTCCTGAATATCACTGGCTTCTCCATAGGTAAGTCCGCCGCCGGTTATGTCAGCGCGTGTGTTTACTTCATTTATTATCTCCTTAGGAAGAGCTTGGTCAAAAGACCAGAAGCCTCCCGTCTGAAAGTATTTTGCGTCGGCGACGATAAAGTCAGTTGCAATCTGGCGGCTTACATATTTGTCCATATTAAATCCGTTTGTAAAGGTAACAGTGAGATTAAGAAGCACAACAGCAAGTGTAAGGGATATTATTGTTATTGCAGTCCTTGCCCGATTACGTCCAAGGTTTGCCTTTGCCATTGCATACAGTGACGCGCCTTTTTGTGATTTCCTTACAGCTTTCCTGCCGCCGGAG
>CAUHBX010000284.1 GCA_959604475.1 uncultured Eubacteriales bacterium | reverse complement strand
CTGTGCATATGTTGCAGGAACCATAATAGACAGATTTCAGGATAAAAGAATCTATTATCCTATAGCACTCATTTTAGGAACCGCAGTGCTTTATATTTTTGGTACTGTGTGGTTTATGTTTCAGACAGGAAATTCTTTACAAGATTCTCTTATTGCCTGCGTAATTCCATTTCTGATAGGGGATGCAGTCAAAATTGCGGTGGCCTCAGCGGCCAGTATAAAACTTAGAAGCTATGTTTACAGAGAAATAGCCTAATTATTAACTCCTTCGGTGTATATCGGAGGAGTTTTTTGTCAAATTAAAAAAATCTTGGTTCTAAAAAAATTTTGAGTATATCATATTTTTATGTTATAATAATTGTTACTGTAGGGAGTGATACTAATGAAGGAAATAACTATTGACGGAGAAAAAATAGAAACAAAGTCTCAGGTGAATAATCTATTTGTCAGGGAACTAGGCTTTCCTGAATACTGCGGTAATAATCTTGACGCTATAGGCGATTGTCTGGATGAAATAAAAACTCCGGTTACTATTAACTATATAAATAGGGAAAGAATGAAATTAAAATTTGGCAGGTTTGCTACGGTACTTTCACAAATGCTGAAGCTTGCTGCAAAACATAATGAAAAAATCACTTACAATGAATCAAAATAGGAGTCTAAAATGAGAATACGAAAGAAATCGTGGGAGGAGAACGAACTCACCACCAACGAACATCTTGTACATAATCCCGAAGATTATAAAGGGAAATGGAATGAATACTTTGGAAACGATAATCCAATATACGCTGAAATCGGCTGTGGAAAGGGCAAATTTATAGTCCAAAATGCTTCTGAAAATCCGGATATCAACTTTATAGGAATTGAGCGGCAGACTACTATAATGGCAATCGCGGCACGAAAAACCAATTCAGATATGAAAAACATTGCGCTTATAAGAGGAGATGCAGAAACACTTGAAGATTTATTTTCTCCTGAGGAGCTTTCTAGAATATACTTAAACTTTAGCGACCCGTGGCCTAAAAAAAGATGGGCTAAACGAAGACTTACGCACAGGCATTTCCTTGATATATACAAAAGCCTGCTAAAAGGAGACAAGGAAATATTTCTTAAAACGGATAATACCGTTTTTTTTGAATCATCACTTAATGAATTTTGTGAAACAGGATGGAGACTGTCAAATATTTCGCTTGACCTGCATAACAGCGGCTATGAAAAAAATATTATGACTGAATATGAAGAACGGTTTTCAGGACTCGGGCAGCCGATATACAGACTGGAAGCCAGATGGACTGATAAATAATTTTAAGAAGGTAATAACATGAAATTTGTTCTGGACGCGCACACTCATACGATTGCCAGCGGTCACGCATACAGTACTTTGATGGAAAATGCGGCTTACGCCGCTGATATAGGCCTTGAACTCTTAGGGGTTACAGACCACGCTCCTGCTATGGACGGCGGAACCAAGCCAGCATATTTTCTCAACTTTGGCACTATTCCGCGTGAAGTAAATGGTATTCAGTTAAGAATGGGTGCAGAATTAAATATAATGGATTACGATGGAAATGTGGATTTAGATAAGTTCTATTTAGAAAGAATGGATTACGCTATTGCCAGTCTTCACCCGCCATGTATTCCTTTTGGAAATCAAGACGAAAATACAAATGCAATATTAAAAGCTATGGATAATCCATATATAAAAATACTTGGTCATCCCGGGGACCCGAGATATCCTATAGACTGTAATGTTATAGTTAATAAATCGGAAGAGACCGGAACTTTGATAGAGATAAACGATGCTTCACTGATACCGGGAGGCTTTAGGAAGGGTAGTGAGCTTTATATTACAGAGCTTCTGAAGCTCTGTAAAAAGAAATCATTGCCTGTTATTTTAGCCTCAGACGCGCATTTTGCTACACATATAGGGAATTTCAGTAATGCTGTAAAACTGATTGAAGAAACCAATTTCCCTGAGGAGCTAATTATAAACACTTCTGTAGAATTGTTTAAAAAATGCCTTAAAATTGACTAAAAGTCCTAAGTGCTTATTTACTTTAAAACTTTAGTATGTTAAAATAGAGTCATTGGAAAACAGTAAATATAAAAGCAGGTGGGACGGAAAATGAACAGTAAAATTAAGAATGAAGCTACGGATAATCTTTTTAGATGTATCCTTACAATGAGAAATTTGGATGAATGTTACAGATTGTTTGAGGACTTATGCACGGTTCATGAAATTCAGGCAATTGCCCAGCGTATGCAAGTTGCTGAGATGCTTGACAGAAAATGTACCTACATTGAAATTGCTGAGAAAACCGGAGCCTCCACTGCTACCATAAGCAGGGTGAACAGGGCTTTAACCTATGGAATGGATGGCTATAAGTTAGCCATTGACAGGGTTAGATCCCATAAGGAAGACGAAGCCGAACAATAATATTCTACCCATCTGTTTTCAGATGGGTAATTTATTTATGGAGAGATGACTATGAAAAAAAAATTATCTTTAACATTTGTATCGCTATGCCTAATGTTTAGCGTGGGTTTTCAAGCTTTTGCTGCTTCCAGTTATTCTCAGTGGGCAGAGGAATACATTATTGAGGCCGAGGAATATAAAATATTACCGGGCTCAATTGCTGATTCAGACCTAAGAGAAGAAATAACAAGAGAAAATTTTTGTGAGCTGGCATATTTGACAATAAATGAAATCTCTGCGGAGACAAAAATAAAAATAACTTATACGCAAAGAGAAACTAGTTTTTATGACACTGACAATGCCTCTGTCGCCGCATTGAAAAGGATGGGGATAATATCTGGAAAAACAAGTACAAAGTTTGACCCCGATGCCTTTATTACAAGAGAAGAAGCCGCGTCTATTCTTACAAGAATGGTTGATTATCTTGGTTTAACTGTATTCACTAATACTCAGGGCTTTACCGACAGGAAAAATATTTCCTCTTGGGCCAAGGAAAGCGTTAATGTTGTATGCG
>CAUHBX010000283.1 GCA_959604475.1 uncultured Eubacteriales bacterium | reverse complement strand
TGCTATCTCATTGGGCGTTTTCTTTCTTGAAGCGCCCTCAACCATAGCAATCATTTTATCAAGGAAGCTTTCGCCCGGCTCGCTTGTAACCCTTATTACAAGCCAGTCGCTTGTTACGCTTGTTCCGCCTGTTACGGCGCTTCTGTCGCCGCCGCTCTCCCTGATTACAGGGGCGGACTCGCCGGTTATTGCCGACTCGTCTACGGAAGCGGCTCCGTCTATTACCTCTCCGTCTGCCGGTATCTGTTCGCCGGCCTTAACAATTACAATGTCGCCCTTTACAAGCTTGGCTGAGGATACCACCGTAATTTTGTCCTTTTCCTCAGCCGAGGGGATTTTATACGCCTGTACGTCCTTTCTTGACGCCCTGAGCGCGTCGGCCTGGGCCTTGCCCCTGCCTTCGGCTATAGCCTCGGCAAAGTTGGCAAACAGCACCGTAAACCAG
Source organism: uncultured Eubacteriales bacterium (assembly GCA_959604475.1). Taxonomy (GTDB): domain Bacteria; phylum Bacillota; class Clostridia; order Lachnospirales; family Anaerotignaceae; genus Metalachnospira. Next base: position 2,546 of record CAUHBX010000283.1, on the reverse strand, counting down.
AGTATTATGGCAACCGACAGCGTATATCCTGAAGAAGCGTCCTTAATTCCCGCAAGGGCCACTACCCATAATACAGTTGTAAGAATTGCCGATATATATACAAGAAGCATTACAGGGTTTTTCGCCTGCGTCTTCGGATTTAATTTAATAAACGAGTCTTTCACCGCCCTCAGGGCAATATTTTTGTCAACAAGGGCTGATTTATTTTTCTGTGACATTCTTTAAGCACCTCCTATAGAGCCATCTGGAAATATTCCGCTATCGGTCCGAGTGCCAACGCCGGGAAGAAGCTTAACGCGCCTACCAGCAGCACTATTACAATAAGGAGGAATACAAACATCGCATTGCAGGTTGAAAGCGTTCCGGCGGTTTCGGCCACCTTTTTCTTGCCTGCAAGGCTTCCCGATATGGCCAGTATTGAGATAATCGGTATGAACCTCGCCCCTATCATAACAAGTCCAAGCGTTACGTTAAGGAATTCCGTATTGGCCCCGAACCCGGCAAAGGCCGAACCGTTGTTTCCTCCCGCTGAGGAATAGGCGTAAAGCATTTCCGAAAAGCCGTGTGCCCCGCTGTTGTTAAGGCTGTCAGCCACCTGCGGAACTGCCGCCGCTATACCGCTTCCCACAAGTATGACAATCGGTGTGGCAAGGCAGGCAAGCGCCGCCCATTTCATTTCGTAGGGCTCTATTTTCTTGCCAAGGTATTCGGGAGTTCTGCCTACCATAAGCCCGGCAATGAATACCGTAAGTATCGCGAAGGCAAGCATGCCGTAAAGGCCGCAGCCCGTCCCTCCGAATACAACCTCCCCAAGCTGCATAAGGAGCATTGTAATCATGCCGCCAAGAGGTGTATAGCTGTCGTGCATTGAGTTGACCGAGCCGTTGGAGGCCGACGTTGTGAACGTTGCCCATGTAGAGGACTCGACAATGCCGAAGCGTGACTCCTTGCCCTCCATGTTTCCCCCGGCCTGGTTTATATTGTCCATAAGCACGGAATTACCGTTTGCAAGCTGTGGTGTTCCCGCCTGCTCGTTTACAGCGACAATTGAAAGGGCGATTACAAGCATAATAAGCATTGCCATAAATATTGCCCTGCCCTGTCTTTTATCCTTAATATTGCGCCCAAATGTGAAGCACAGGGCCGCGGGGATTAAAAGCAGGGAAATCATTTCAATAAAGTTTGAAAACCATGTGGGGTTTTCCAAAGGATGGGCTGAGTTAACCCCGTTATAGCCGCCGCCGTTTGTTCCGCTCTGCTTAATGGCTATCTGGCTTGCCGCCGGGCCCATCGGCACGAACTGCTCTGTAACTATCTGCGCGCCCTGCACAGGCTGCCCGTCAAGCGTAACCGTTCCCCTTTCGGTATCTATTACCGCGCCTTCTATAATCCCGCCGTCTGCGTCAATGGCTATAGGCTCAAGCAGCTGAACCGCCTCCGCCGGCTTTATATTCTGAACAACACCCTGCGAAACTAGGGCAATAGATATAACTAGGTTAAGCGGAAGGAGTATGTAAAGCACAATCCTTGTAAGGTCAACCCAAAAGCTTCCAAGCCCCTTTTCCTTAACCTTTACAAACGCCCTGATAAGCGCGAACAGTACCGCAATTCCCGTTGCGGCCGATACGAAGTTCTGTGTCGCAAGGCCCAGCGCCTGTGAAAGGTAGCTAAGCTGGTACTCGCCGCTGTAGGCCTGCCAGTTGGTGTTTGTTACAAAGCTTACAGCATTATTAAATGAAAGATGCCAGCTCATATTAGGTATCTTCTCAGGATTTCCCGGGAGATAGAACTGGAATATCTGCAGTAAAAACAAGACCAAGAAGCCTATCAGTGAAAAAATAAGAACGCTGGCAAGATATTTTTTCCATGTCATGTCCTCGTCCTTTTTTACCTTCATTATTTTATAAATAAGGTTTTCGCATGGACCGCAGATTTTTGAGAGAAAAACCTTCTCACCGTTCATTACCTTACCCATGTAGGCCCCAAGGGGGATTGCCAGAATGATAAGGACGGCTATATAAAAGCCGTATCTTAATATCAATTCCATCACTGTTTGTCACCTCTTAACAAAATAATAAAATAATAAATTAACAATATAATTGCCGCTGCTGCAAGCAGCACTGTCATCAGCTGCATTTTCCCTTCCTCCTTTATGGATAAGATATTATCACTGCCCCTATAAAAACGGTGTTAGCAAACATAAGGATAGTATAAAGATTGTATAAAGATTTCTTTATGCCAGTCCAAAAACCAACGCCGCCGGAACCATTATCAATGTCGTAAGTAAAGCTACAACAGCTATTATTGCCATTGGCATAATCACCGCGAATAACGCCCCCGCAATGCAAGGATGCCTCAATGTCCATGCTGAAAGCGCTTCCTTTGCTTTATTTAAAAACCCCTGTTTTGTTTTCATTATTGCTGTTGTCATAAATATCACCCTTTCTATGGCTTAATTGTAGCCTAAAGCGTATAAAAAGGGTGTTAACGCTTCCTTAGGCGGAATTAAGATAGCGTTAAGGCCCTCTTTATATGGAAAATACATG
>CAUHBX010000282.1 GCA_959604475.1 uncultured Eubacteriales bacterium | reverse complement strand
AAATGCCTTGCCGCTTGTTGCACCGTAAAGAGCGACGTTACCGATAATAATGTTTTCTTCAGGCTTGAACCTGCTTCCCCTAGGAGGATATACAACCAGCTTTCCGCCAGAAAGCCCTTTTCCAAAATAGTCGTTGCTGTCACCTTCAAGCTCCATCGTAAGACCTTTTGGTATGAAGGCTCCAAAACTCTGTCCGCCTCCGCCATTACATTTTACAATGTAAGTATTATCTTCAAGCGTATTGCCGTAAATCTTTGTAATCTCTGAACCTAACATGTTTCCATGGGTACGGTCATGACTGCTAACACCTATTAAAATTTTTTGTTTTTTATAAGCTTTAAGCGACTGTGAAAATTTTTTCAGGAGAATTTTTTCATCTATGGTGCTCTTAAGCTTAAAGTCATATACTTTTTCAGGCATGAAATGTGTTTCCTTTTCCTCTGTATGAGGATTGTAAAGGATGCGGCTCATATCTATTTTAGAGGCCCTATCTGTTATCTGCCTGTCACGCACGCGTAAAAACTCAGTGTGACCAACAAGCTCCTCAACCGTGCGTATACCGCACTTAGCCATGATTTCACGAAGCTCCTCAGCGATAAACATCATAAAGTTTATTACGTATTCAGGTTTTCCTTTAAACCTTTTTCTAAGTTCTGGGTTTTGCGTTGCAATACCTACGGGACAGGTGTCAAGATTGCATACACGCATCATAACACATCCCATAGTTACAAGCGGTGCTGTAGCAAAGCCAAATTCCTCTGCACCGAGCATACAGGCAATCGCTACATCGCGTCCGCTCATAAGCTTTCCGTCAGTTTCTATAACAACCCTGGAGCGAAGACCGTTTTCAATAAGCGTCTGATGTGTTTCGGCAAGGCCAATCTCCCAAGGAAGTCCGGCACAGTGAATTGAACTTTTAGGAGCGGCTCCTGTACCTCCGTCATATCCGGAAATAAGTATTACCTGAGCTCCTGCCTTTGCAACTCCTGCTGCTATGGTGCCTACACCTGATTCTGAAACAAGCTTAACGGATATCCTTGCATCCCGGTTAGCGTTCTTAAGGTCATATATAAGCTGGGCCAAATCCTCAATTGAATATATATCATGGTGAGGGGGAGGGGATATAAGCGGTACACCGGGTGTGGAGTATCTTGTCTTTGCTATCCATGGATATACCTTTTTACCTGGAAGATGTCCGCCTTCTCCGGGCTTTGCGCCCTGTGCCATTTTTATCTGGATTTCCTTTGCGCTTACAAGATATTCGCTTGTTACGCCAAAGCGGCCTGAAGCAACCTGCTTAATAGCGCTGCAGTAATCTGAATGAAGCCTTTCGGGAAGCTCACCGCCTTCACCAGAATTTGATTTTCCGCCGATTGTATTCATGGCCTTAGCCAGACATTCATGTGCCTCTTGGGATATAGAACCATAGCTCATTGCGCCTGTCTTAAACCTTTTTACAATTTCAGCTGCAGGCTCTACCTCCTCGAGAGGAATACTCTTGGCAGGGTCATAATTGAATTCAAGCAGCCCTCTAAGAGTATGCGGCTTTGTCTCATCATCGACCATAGAGGTATATTCCTTGAATTTTGAATAATCGCCTGAATGTGTTGCTTCCTGAAGAGTGATTATAGTTTTGGGATTGTACAGATGGTCATCCTTATCCGCTCCGCTCCTTAACTTATGTGCTCCGCTGGAATCTAATGTTGTGTCAACGCCCAAGCCGAGAGGGTCAAAGGCATGGGAATGCCGCCACTCAACTCCGTCGTCAATCTCTTCAAGTCCTATTCCGCCTACACGGCTTACTGTATTTGTAAAATATTTATCTATTACATCCTGTTTAATGCCGACAGCTTCAAATATCTGAGCAGACTGGTATGACTGTATTGTTGATATACCCATCTTTGAGGCTATTTTAACTATGCCATGAAGAACAGCGTCATTGTAATCGTCAACAGCGACATGTAAGTCCTTGTCAAGCATTCCCTTTTCAATAAGCTCCCCGATGCATTCATGGGCAAGATAAGGATTGATTGCCCTTGCGCCATAGCCGAGCAGGGTGGCGAAATGATGAACATCTCTTGGCTCCGCACTTTCCAATATTATTGAAACGGCTGTTCTTTTTTTCGTTTTAATTAAATATTGCTCAACTGCAGAAACAGCAAGCAGAGAGGGGATAGCCACATGGTTCTCGTCTACGCCCCTGTCAGAGAGTATTATAATATTTACTCCGTTTTTGTAAGCTCTGTCTACATTAACATATAGGTGGTCAACAGCGTGTTCCAGTGGCGTGTTTTTGTAATAAAGAAGTGAAACTGTCTCAACCTTAAAGCCTGGGATATTCATATTCCTTATTTTAAGCATGTCAACGCTTGTTAGTATAGGGTTATTGATTTGAAGAACACGGCAGTTATCAGGCTTTTCCTCAAGAAGGTTTCCGTCAGAGCCAAGATAAACTGTGGTATTTGTTACTATTTCCTCACGTATTGCATCAATAGGCGGGTTTGTGACCTGCGCGAATATCTGCTTAAAGTAGTTGAACAATGGCTGATGCTTATCGGAAAGCACAGCGAGGGGAATATCAATACCCATTGAAGCTGTAGGCTCAATTCCGTTGGCGGCCATAGGCAGTATAGCAGTTTTAACATCCTCATATGAATAACCGAAGGCTTTATAAAGCTTATCCCTTGTTTCCTGGCCATGCAATTCAACTTTTTTGTTTGGGATAGACAGGTCCTTCAAGTGAATAAGGTACTGGTCAAGCCACTCGCCATAAGGCATTCTGTGCGCATATTTCTCCTTAAGCTCATCATCGGATATTACACGGCCGTCCTTGGTGTCGACAAGCAGCATTTTGCCAGGTTCAAGACGTGATTTCACAGACACCTCATCGGGTGCAAAGTCGAGCACGCCTACCTCAGAGGAAAGGATAAGATGGTCGTCATCCGTGATGTAGTATCTGGAAGGACGCAAACCATTTCTGTCTAATACGGCTCCAACAACATCACCGTCAGA
>CAUHBX010000281.1 GCA_959604475.1 uncultured Eubacteriales bacterium | reverse complement strand
CTCACAAGGAAAATTTACACACATAAAACAGTATTCAGGTCTGCAGTGTTCTATTGCGCATTTTACTATTTTACATGACTGGTGGCCATCTCCACCGCCACATCCCGGACATCCGTTTTTCATGTTGTGTATTGGGCACAAACCGCAGTTCAGCCCGCAAAGAGAAAACATAGGATACTCGCGGATATAACCTTTCATAATAATCAATTCCTTTATAAGTCAGCTGCATGCTTTACAATAACGTCCAGTATTTTAGGCCAGTCAAAGCCCTCAAATGTCAGTATACTTATTACTGCGTCTTTTTCAGGCATAACTAAACAAAATTCTCCATAATTACCGTAGCATAAAAAAGTATTAGGTATAGGAGTCATCCAGAATTGGTATCCGTATCCGCATGCCAGACAGTCGGAGCCATAATTTTTATTTGTTTCAACCTGCTTTACAGTAGCCTCCCTCAGATACTTTTCAGGAACAAGCTGTCTGCCCTTATATTCTCCGTAGTGCAGAAGCATATCACCAAAATTGCCTAGCTCATCAATGTTCAAATATAATCCGTTTGCCGCATGCACATGCCCCTTAGGGCAAAGCGTCCAGTCAGGATTTCCTATCCCGAGGGGTTCAAGCAAACGGTCCCTAAGGTATTCCAAAAGATTTACGCCGGCTCTCTTTTCCACAAGACAGCTCAAAATATATGTGTTAAAATTACTGTATAGAAACCTCTCGCCTGGAGCGTGTCCAAATTCAGCGTTAAAAAAATGGGCAATCCAGTCTTTAACTGTATAGCGTTCCGGGCCGTCGGCAAAAAACAGCGGCTCATTTAGTCCTGTCGTCATTGTAAGCATATGTCTTACCCTTGTATCAAGCAGGTTTTGTGAAGCGTTTGACGGCAAATATTCCTCAAAAGCATCGCAAATCCTTTCATCCATTGAAATCAGGCCTTCATCCATAGCTATACCTATTCCCGCAGATACAAAGCTTTTGCTTATAGAAAATGTATTAAGCCTTGTTTTATTCTTTGCACGATTGAATTCTTCTGTAATTCTGCCTCCGCGTCTCATCTGCGCATAGATAATGTACAGTCCTTTATCTCCGGCTTCCTTTACAATTCCTTCAATAATCCTGTCGTTCATTGCCTTCCTCCTTATCTCTTTAAGCCTATAATAGTTAAAAAATATTATAGCATAGTAAATATGTATTTTACAAATAATCAAACTTAATTTATTATAAAAGAAAAACAAATGAAGGAGGCAGAAATATGGACTACGCAAAAGAATCACTGAAAAAACATCGTGAATGGAGAGGGAAACTTAGCATAACTCCTAAAATGGAAGTTAAGACTAAGGACGATTTATCTGTGGCCTATACTCCCGGAGTAGCACAGCCCTGTCTTGAAATACAGAAGGATGTAAATCTCAGCTATGAGCTAACCGGAAGGTGGAATACAGTTGCTGTAGTAACGGACGGAACGGCTGTACTTGGACTTGGGGATATAGGACCTGAGGCCGGAATGCCTGTTATGGAGGGCAAATGTGTGCTGTTTAAGGCCTTTGGAGATGTGGACGCAATTCCTTTATGTATCCGGTCAAAGGATGTCGATACGATTGTTGACACAGTTGCTTTGCTGGCCGGAAGCTTTGGCGGAGTTAACCTGGAAGATATAGCCTCCCCACGTTGTTTTGAGATAGAGAAAAAGCTTAAAGAACGCTGTGATATTCCAATTTTCCACGACGACCAGCATGGCACGGCTGTTGTAACTCTTGCAGCAATGATTAATGCTCTTAAAATTGTAAAAAAAGATATAGGAAATATAAAGGTAGTAATCAGCGGTGCAGGTGCGGCCGGAGTTGCTATCATAAAATTATTAATGTCTATGGGCCTTAAGAATGTTATTATGTGCGACAGCAAAGGCATCATATATAAGGGCAGGGACAGACTAAACGCTGTAACGGCTGAAATGGCCGATATAACAAATCAAGACCTGGTTAAGGGTACTCTTGCCGATGCCATGAAAGATGCGGACGTTTTCATTGGTGCATCAGCTCCCGGAATTGTAACTGAAGATATGGTAAAAACAATGGCTGAAAATCCTATACTGTTCCCAATGGCTAACCCTGTTCCGGAAATTATGCCTGACCTTGCTGTTAAGGCTGGTGCAGCTGTTGTAGGAACCGGAAGAAGTGATTTTCCTAATCAAATAAATAATGTTTTGGCATTCCCGGCTATATTCAGAGGAGCATTTGATGTACGCGCTTCTGATATTAATGATGAAATGAAAGTAGCTGCCGCATATGCCCTTGCTAATTTAATTTCGGATGATGAACTTAATCCTGAATATATAATTCCAAAGCCCTTTGACCCCAGAGTAAAGGATGCGGTTGCTTCTGCTGTTAAGGACGCCGCAAGAAAAAGCGGAGTAGCAAGAATATAAATTAAAAACCTTAGGGCATCTCTTTTGGACAGCCCTAAGGTTTTTCAATTATTCCGACAGTCTTTCAAGCACTTTATATCTTTTATTTACAAGCTGCTGTATACTTTCAATTTCGTCGTCATGCAGTGTTTTAAATTTTCCTATTCCGCTGACAAACTCCCTTATTGAAATAGGGTTGGGATTTTTCACATTAAGCCTATACCCGTTCTCGTCCATTTCCCAAATAGGGAAGAGGTTCGATTTAACTGCGCGTCTCGCAACTGCAATTGACTCGCTTGAACCGTAAAGCCAGCCCGTAGGGCACGGTGAGAAAACATGAAGATAAGCAAATCCTTTTTTGCTTGCTTCAAGCCCCTTCTGAATTTTTGCCACAAAATCAGCCATATGTGAAGGAGATGCTGTTGCACAGTATTCAACATTGTGCATGGAAATTATCATTGGAACATATTTTGAGTGCTGTTCCTTTCCATTAACTTTTTTTCCAATGGGGGTTGTAGAGGTTCTTGAGCCCTTCGTTGTTGTCGAGCTTCTTTGATAGCCAGTATTCATATACCCTTCATTGTCATAGCATATGTATAGCTTTT
>CAUHBX010000280.1 GCA_959604475.1 uncultured Eubacteriales bacterium | reverse complement strand
GTTTTTATTTGCTTCCACAAAATTTACAGCGTCCGCTACAGTCTTAATTGATTCAGCATCTTCGATTTTTACATCGAATTCATCTTCGATTTCATTTATAATCTGGAAAAGGTCAAGTGAATCTGCGGCAAGGTCCTCTTTTACTTTAGTCTCCATGGAAATTTCATCAATTTCCTTACCTAACTGGTCTGCAATAATTTCTCTTATTTTCTCAAATACCATTTTAAATTCCTCCATAAAAAATTAGTTATTTATAATCATAGGACTATTCCTTGATTTTCATAGCTTTAAATTTCAATTATCATACTGCACCATGTAAGCCCGCCGCCAAAGCCAGTAACCAGCAGCTTATCGCCTTCGCTTAACATATTTTTATTAAACATCTCATTAAGGGCTATAGGGATGCTGGCGGCGGATGTATTTCCGTAATGAAGCATATTCAAATAAAACTTATCCATTGGTATTTTAAGCTTCCTTGCTATTATTTGAACAATACGCTCATTTGCCTGGTGCGGAAGAACATATTTTATGTCATCCCTCTTAAGGTGCGTTTCATTCATTACTTTGCTTGCGCTCTTTGGAACCTGCCTTGTAGCAAAATCAAAAACTTCTTTTCCATCCATGAATATATAGGAGTTTTTTGCCTTCTCAATACCGTTAAAAACATTTGAAGGTGTATTTCTTCCCCCAGTAAGGCACATTCCTCTGCTTCCGTCACAGCCAATATCCTCAGCTATAATACCCGGTGTATCGCTTCTTTCCAAATAGGCCCCTGCCGCCCCGTCACCAAACAGTACACAGGTAGTTCTGTCTGTCCAGTCCACATGCTTGCTTATTACCTCCGCACCTATCACAACAGCGTTTTGATAAACACCTGACTTTATAAACTTGTCGGCTACAGATAAGCCGAAAACAAAGCCTGAGCATGCTGCATTAATATCAAAGGCTACAGCGTTTTTTGCTCCTATAAACGCCTGAACACTGCATGCCGTGGAAGGTGATATGCAGTCAGGAGTAGCTGTTGCTACTATAATCAGGTCAATTTTCAAAGGGTCAATATTTCCTTTATTAATTATGTCTAAAGCGGCCTTTGAAGCTAAATCAGATGTATTTTCACCCATAGATATGTGTCTTGCGCCAATTCCTGTTCTTGAGCGCACCCATTCATCGTCTGTGTCAACTAGTTTTTCCAGTTCGTTGTTCATAACAACTCTTTCCGGAACACATACACCTGTGTATTTTATTTTTGAGAAATTCATCACTTTTCACCTTTAACAATAGAATATTTTTCAGTAAGAAAATCGTTCAGACGCCCCAAAGCCTCAGCCAGAATACGGGCTTCATCTTCGCTCATACCGTTTATTGTCTCTTTGACCATATCCTTGTGGAATTTATCATGAACCCTGTAAAGCAATCGGCCTTTTTTTGTCAGCCCTATAAGAACAATTCTTTTATCATCCTCACTTTTAAACCGCTGTACGTAATCCTTTTTCACAAGCTTATTAACAGCAACAGTAAGAGTACCTACAGTAATGTCAAGATTTTTAGCCACCTCGCTCATCATCTTTTTTTCATACATTCCTATTGCCTCTATCGTATGCACTTCTGTTATTGATACATCGCTGAACGAACCTTCCTTCAGAGCCTTTTCTTCAATGTAAAGAATGTCGTTAAACGTTTCAACCAACAGTTTATTAACAACCTGCAACGTCTCGTTCATAATATCCTCCAGACACAGCTACAATTACTTTGATAATCAAAGTATATTTATTTCTTATGAAATGTCAATAGAATTTACAAAAAATTCATAATTTATTTTGAAACTCAAAGTATTTTGTATAAAAAAACCGTTATAAAAATTATAACGGTCTTCATTGTTTACATTTTGCATTTATTAGGTCATATCGTCCCTAAGAGCATCTATAATATTTTCTTTTTTTATTTTATTCGAGGCGTATATCATAGTAATAAAAACAGTTCCAAATACTCCTATCACACTAATTATAGTACTTTGCCATGGAAACACAAATGCTAAGTCGTCTATTTTTTCTCCAAATACCGCCGCTTTGTAAATCAGCCAGGATATAAACCCGGCAATAGGGATTCCAAACAGCAGTGTTCTTATACCATATATGGCACACTCAAAATTCATCATCCTATTAAAGCCGCGCTCCGACATTCCCATTGAGCGCAGCATGGCAAACTCACGACGCCGTAACCTTATATTTGTTGATATTGTATTAAACACATTGGCCATTGCAATCAATGAAATCATGATAACAAAAAAGTATGTGAATACATCAACAACAAATGTAGCACTGCGAAAGAGGTCAACAACATTTGACAGGTTAATCAATGTATAGTTGGAATCAAGTTTTGTGTTATCAATCATAGACTGTATTTGAGACATAGACAGTGCAGGATTTTCCGACCAAAACGTCATCCCATACTGCGCAGGTACACCCATCGTGTCAAACTGCGGCTTCATATGCCAAGGCACAACCGCCATAAACAAATAATCCGGCATTGTTTGCTTTGGCAGTGTATCTATTGGGTAGGAATCCGCAAAAGTTGCCTGTATAGTTTTTTCCGACCCGCCGTTTTTGGACAAGAGCGTGAAATCCATAGTGCTGTTTGTGAAATAAGTATTGTGCCCTTTTGTGTCAATTGCTAGGGCAAGTACTTTTGCATTTTGCCCTGTATATTCTGTTGCAGGTAATCCGAGGCTTTTAATAAAGTCAAAATAGATGTCGTCCTCAATAAATTGTACGTCCAGCGGTAATTCCAAAGTCTTACCGGTGCTGGTACTGCCGGTTGCCTTTCGATAAATATTCAAAAAATCTTCTGGAAAATCATCTGTAGAACTGGAGTATGTCAAATCAGCCTGATAAGTGCTTTTATAAACTCCGTCTGCCGTTTTAAGGCTGTCATATAAGTTAAACAGCTCATTTTCATCAATGTTTTGTGTATACAAGGAGATGTCTCCATCCATTTCCACAGTATACTCTTTTGCAAGCCGT
>CAUHBX010000279.1 GCA_959604475.1 uncultured Eubacteriales bacterium | reverse complement strand
TGTCATAATTTGTATTCAGACAAGTAAATAACTTGACTGACAAATTGTGAGGAGGAGATTATATGAAAGAGTACAGCCAAAACGTAACCAACGGCGTAGAGAGGGCGCCCAACAGGTCGCTTTTTTACGCGCTTGGCCTGACAAAGGCTGAAATGGAAAGGCCTTTAATCGGAGTTGTTTCGTCTAAAAACGAGATTGTGCCGGGTCACATGAATTTGGACAAAATTTCCGAGGCGGTTAAGGCGGGAATAAGAATGGCGGGAGGCACCCCTATTGAATTTCCTGCTATTGCGGTGTGCGACGGCATTGCCATGGGACATATCGGAATGAAATATTCCCTTGTCACAAGGGATTTGATTGCCGACTCTACAGAGGCAATGGCGCTGGCGCACCAGTTTGACGGGCTGGTAATGATACCTAACTGTGATAAAAACGTACCGGGGCTCCTTATGGCGGCCGCCAGAATAAACGTGCCGACTATTTTCTGCTCCGGAGGGGCAATGCTTGCGGGAACGCTCAGCGACGGCAGAAAAACATGCCTGTCCCATATGTTTGAGGCGGTAGGCGCGTATAAGGCAGGAAAACTTGACGCTGACGGACTTCAGGAATATGAAGAAAATGCCTGTCCCTCCTGCGGTTCCTGCTCCGGCATGTATACGGCCAATTCAATGAACTGCCTGACGGAGGCAATCGGCATGGGGCTTAAAGGAAACGGAACCATACCGGCTGTATATTCGGCTAGGATACGTTTGGCTAAGGAAACTGGAATGAAGATTATGGAGCTGGTTGAAAAGGACATCAGGCCTAGGGACATAATGACGAAGGAAGCCTTCCATAATGCGGAGACAATCGACATGGCGCTTGGCTGTTCCACAAATACAATGCTGCATCTGCCTGCAATCGCGCATGAGTGCGGCATAGAAATGGATTTGGATTTTACCAACGAGATTTCAAACAGAACGCCAAACCTCTGCCATCTTGCCCCTGCGGGAGACGCATATATAGAGGACCTTGACAAGGCAGGCGGGGTTTACGCGGTTATGAAGGAACTGGCAGACGCAGGGCTTATTAAGACAGACCTGATAACCTGCACGGGAAAAACAATCGCTGAAAATATTGCCGATGCGGTAAACCTTAACGATGAAATAATAAGGCCGGTTGACAGGCCGTTTATGAAAACCGGCGGAATTGCGGTGCTTAGGGGAAACCTAGCTCCCGAAGGCTGCGTTGTAAAGCAGGCGGCCGTTGCGGAGGAAATGCTTGTACATAGCGGGCCTGCCAGGGTTTTTGACTGTGAGGAGGACGCGATAGAGGCTATTTATGACGGAAAAATAAAGGCGGGAGACGTTGTAGTTATCCGCTATGAAGGGCCTAAGGGCGGACCCGGAATGAGAGAGATGCTGAACCCTACGTCGGCAATAGCCGGAATGGGGCTGGATAAAGAGGTTGCGCTTATTACCGACGGACGTTTCTCAGGTGCAACAAGAGGGGCGTCAATTGGACACGTATGTCCCGAGGCTGCGGTTGGCGGACCGATAGGCCTTGTTGAGGAAGGGGATATTATCTCCATAGACATACCCGGAAGAAAGATTGACGTGCAGGTTGGCAGCGAAGAAATGGAAAAACGCAGGGCGCAGTGGAAGCCCAGGCAGCCTAAGGTGACAACTGGCTATGCGGCAAGATATGCCAAGCTGGTTTCAAGCGCTTCAAAGGGAGCTGTGCTTGAATAATTAATATTATCATGCGGGTATAAAATGCCCGCATGAATTTCGAAACGGGATGATGTAATCTAAGTATTGGGGATTTCATCACCCATATATCAGAAGGGTGAGAATATGAAATTTGTAGAAAAGCTTGCCGCTCTGGCAGGCAGATATATGGCGGTTATTGTACTTATTGTTACTTGTATCTCTCTATTCTTTTCACAGGCAATGACATGGATTAAGGTAAGCTGGGTAAACCCGCTGCTTATGATTGTTATGCTCGGCATGGGGCTTACGCTCAAAATGTCGGATTTTGCGGAGTGTTTTAAAAAGCCTAAGGGAGTCATAGGCCAGACAATACTGCGTTTTGTCGTCACACCGTTTATCGCTCTTGGCCTCTCTAAAGTATTTAAGCTCCCGCCGGAGCTTACCGTAGGCTTTCTGCTTGTGGCGGTATGTCCGGGCGGTACGGCGTCCAATGTTATGACGTATCTTGCAAAGGGCGATGTTGCCCTGTCTGTCGCAATGACGGGGGTATCAACCTGTCTGGCACCGGTACTGACGCCAATGCTTACTCTTCTTTTTGTAGGAGAAAAGCTTGACGTAAGCTTTGCAAGTATGTTCTTTTCTATTGTTAAGGTTGTAGTGGTTCCTATTGTTTTGGGCGTTATTTTAAACAAAGCGCTTCCAAAGCTCAGTGAGAAGCTTCAGAAAATACTGCCTCTTGTTTCGGTAATAGCTATTACTTTGATTGTAGGAGCAGTTGTTTCAAACAATGCTGCCAAAATTATGGAGGCAGGAATTGTAATCGTTGTTGTGGTAGCGCTCCTTAATATAAGCGGATACATAACAGGAGGACTGCTCGGCAAGGCTCTGGGCTACGGACAGCCTCAGATAAACGCTATCGCGATAGAGACTGCCATGCAGAATTCAGGGCTGGCTACATCACTGGCAATCGCGAACTTTGCGGCTATGCCAATGGCAGCTATTCCGGGCGCTGTATTCAGCGTATGGCATAATGTATTCGGCGCGGTCATAGCAAACCTTATGGCAAAGGGCGTGGATAAAAAGGCGGCAGAATGCTATGGCGAATAAATATACTGTAATAGATGAGAAGGGATGGAAGCGCAGCGCACACTGCGCCGTATTCAGAAACAGTGTTGAGCCGATGTTCTGCGTTACCTTTGAACTGGATATAACCAATTTTCTAAATATGGTCAGGACAAAAGGCTATTCCTTTACAATGGCCATGATATATGCAGTTTGCAGATGTGCCAACAGCATTGATGAGTTCAGATACCGTTTTAAAAACGGAGAAATTGTACTTTATGATAGGA
>CAUHBX010000278.1 GCA_959604475.1 uncultured Eubacteriales bacterium | reverse complement strand
AAAGCTTCTCATTAAATTGTCCGTAGGGCTGGTAGCGCATCGGAAGGTCCATCCATGTTTTCTTATCCACAATACTTTTCTTATGTGAAAACGTATCAAAGCCTGCCCTTCCGTGATATGCTCCCATACCGCTGGCACCCACGCCGCCAAAGCCCATTTGGCTTGTTGCAAGGTGGATTATCGTATCGTTTATGCATCCTCCGCCGAATTGGCAGCGTTTTGTAACAAATCCCGCCGCTGTCTTATCCTGTGTAAACATATACAGTGCAAGGGGGTGGGGTCTGGAATTAATCCTCTTCACCGCTTCCCCTATGTTTTTAAATGTAAGCACAGGCAGGACGGGACCGAATATCTCCTCCTGCATAACCGGGTCGTCCCAGCCTACATTATCCATTATTACAGGTTCAATTCTTAAGCTTTCCCGGTCGCTTTTTCCGCCGAAAACGGTCTTTTGAGGGTCAATAAGCGCCGATATCCTGTCAAAATGCTTTTCATTTATTATCTTTCCGTAATTGCTGTTTAAAAGCGGTTCATCCCCAAACTGCTTTTTAATCTGCGCCTTAAGCTCCTCAATAAGTATGTCCTTAATCCTCTCGTCACAGTAAATATAATCGGGAGCAACGCAGGTCTGCCCGCAGTTAAGGAATTTGCCGAACACTATCCTTTTTGCGGCAAGCTTAATTTTAGCTGTGCTGTCAACTATACAGGGGCTTTTTCCGCCAAGCTCAAGGGTAACGGGAGTAAGGTTATCCGAGGCATGCCTCATTACCTCCCTGCCGACCGCCTGGCTTCCGGTAAAGAAAATATAGTCAAATTCCGCGTTTAGAAGAAAGCTGTTTTCCTGTCTTCCGCCTGTAATAACGGCGGCATATCCGGGGTCAAAGCATTCCTCAATTATCTTTTTTATAATTCCGCTCGTGTTTGGGGAATAGGCGCTGGGCTTAAGCACCGCAGTATTTCCTGCGGCAATCGCATCGGCCAAAGGGTCTATTGTAAGCAAAAACGGATAGTTCCAAGGGCTCATAATAAGCACCGAACCGTAGGGCGACGTCTTTACATAGCTTCTTGAAGCATACTGTGCAAGCGGGGTTCGTACCCTTTTTTCCGCGGCAAATGCCCTGGTGTGCTTTATCATATATGAAATTTCGCTAATTGCAAGCCCAACCTCGCACATATATCCCTCAAATGTGCTTTTGCCGAGGTCAGCCTTAAGGGCGGCGTTAATCTCGTCCTCGTATTTAATAACAGTATGCTTAAGCTTCTTAAGAGCATTTATACGGTATTCTGCTTCAAAGGTTTTTCCAGCGGCAAAAAATTTTCTTTGCCTTTCAATAATGTTTTCTATTTCTTCCTGTCTCATTTTATCACTCCATGACATCATAGTAAAAGCGTTCCAGTTCCTTCGCGTCCATAAGCTTAGGCACGGGATAAAGGGGATTTGCCTCCTCATCGGCGTACCGCGCCAGTCTTGAAATATCCTTTTTTCTGATTTCCCTAATCCTGTCGGGTATATCAAGCCTAAGCTTCATTTCCTTTACAGCCTTTATAAACTTTTCAGCCCCGGCCCTGTGCCCCTCGTTGGCGTTTGATATGCCTATGGCCATTGCCAGCTCATGCAGCTTTTTATAAACGCTTGTCCCATAGCCCTCCAGCACATGCGGAAGAAGCACCGCGTTTGCAAGACCATGCGGGACATTATATCTTCCGCCCAGAGAATGTGCAACCGCGTGGACATATCCCACGTACGACTTTGTAAACGCGCTCCCCGCAAGATAAGCAGCGCGAAGCATATTTCTTCTGGCCTCTGTATTATCGGGATTGTCGCATACCTCATATATATTCTTAAATATAAGCCTTACGGCCTCCGAAGCGTCGGCTCTTGTCTCCTTTGTTGTTGAACGGCCGATATAGGCCTCAACCGCGTGGGTGAGGGCGTCCATACCCGTTGTTGCCGCGACCCATCTTGGCAGGCTTTTTGTTACCTCCGGGTCTAAAACGGCGTAACGCGGAATAAGGGAAAAGTCGTTTATAGGATATTTATGCCTTGTTTTACTGTCCGTTATTACCGCAGCAAGCGTTGTTTCACTGCCTGTCCCGGCTGTTGTGGGAATAGCAATCAGCATTGGAAGCCTTTTATGAATTTTTAAAATCCCCTTCATCTTCTCGAGACTTTGTCCGGGCTTGGCTATCCTCGCCCCTACAGCCTTAGCGCAGTCCATAGAGGAACCGCCTCCGAAACCTATTACAGCCTGGCATTTCTCCTTTAAATAAAGCTGCCTTGCCTCTTCCACATTGTCGGTGGTAGGGTTGGGAACAGTCTTATCATAAACGATACACTTAATTCTCTCAGCCGCAAGCGCCTTTTCCAAATGCTTAGTAATACCCAGCTCCCTTATGCCTCTGTCGGTAACCATAAGCACCCTTTTTATTCCCTTTTTCTTGAAGAGCACAGGAACATCGTCGGTTCCGTCCAGCATTTCCGGTTTCCTGTAGGGAAGAAAAGGGAGCGCTATTTTAAAAACTGTTTGGAACGTACGGCAATATGCCTTTTTTATAATGTCCATCTTAATCTCCTTCATTGCCGCACATGTTCTGAAGGTTGCGGGAAATCGTTTCAAGGGCCTTATAAAACAAAACCCTTTCCTGCTCTGTCAGGCCTTCCCCTCCCTTCATTACGGCGTTTTCTATAAGTATTTCCATTTCTTCGGCAGTACGCCTGCCTTTATCAGAAAGCTTTATCTTAGAACGGTAGCGTCTTTTGTCCCCGCTGTCTTCTAAGGTAATAAGGCCATTTCCACTAAGCCTTGACACAGCCCTTGATACCGCCGCCTTATCCTCCATACACAGGATGGAAAGCTGGGCTGATGTCAGTCCGTCATTATTTCTCATAAGGTTAAAAAGGCACATAACGTCGGTTCCCTTAAGGCCAAGCTCCATCATTTCGCGGCTTTTAATCCTTTGTATGCACCTGTAAATCTGATTGATATATATTATAAATGCTTCAAAACGCCTGACCATATCATCCTCCAACCATAAATTATACAAATA
>CAUHBX010000277.1 GCA_959604475.1 uncultured Eubacteriales bacterium | reverse complement strand
CGCGGCCTATATATTTGGCCCTTTTAAACTCAGGAGCTCTTGATATATTTATACCGTCTATTGTGATTTTTCCCGAGTCTATTGGATATACTCCCGCAATCATGTTAAGCGTTGTGCTTTTACCAGCACCGTTTCCGCCTATTACAGTTACAAAATCGCCTTCGTTAAGATGAAGGTTAATTCCGTTAAGTGCTTTTTTCTCATTTATTGTGCCCTTATTAAAGGTTTTTTTCACGTTTTTAATATCAAGCATTATCGTCGTCTCCTTCCGTATAAGCGTTTTTAATCGCCATTTTCTGCGATACGGTAGGTATGCAGAGCGCAAGGGCAACTATTATTGCCGATATAAGCTTCATATCGTTGGCGTCAAGTCCTATGTACAGAACAAGCGCCCTTATCATGAAGTAGATAACGGCGCCGACAGCGGCAGACGCCAGCTTTACGCCGAAATTGATAAAGTATTTGAACAGCACCTCGCCTATAATAATGGCGGCGAGCGCTATAACGATTGCGCCCTGGCCCATGCCGATGTCGGCATATTTCTGCATCTGGGCCACAAAGGCGCCAGAAAGCGCTACAAGGCCGTTTGAAAGCATAAGCGCGAGAAGCTTCGTATTGTTTGTATTTACGCCAAGGGCGCGTATCATAGTCTCATTGTTGCCCGTTGCCCTGAGGGCGCTTCCGATTTCAGTCCCGAAAAACCAGTACATTATAAATATTATGATTGCAACAAACACAATACCAACCACAAGCGAAGCCTGTGACTGGGTAAGGCCAAGCTTCTGGATAAGGGGAGAAGCCGTTTCAACAACGGAATTTCCCGAACGCCCTACAAATCTGCTTATTATTGTCTGCTCATTAAGAAGGGGAAGGTTGCTTCTACCGCCGAGAATCCTTAAATTGATTGACCACAGCGACAGCTGTGTCAATATGCCTGAAAGTATAGCAGGTATGTTGAATACCGTATGAAGTATTCCTGTAACGGCGCCTGCAAGGAGGCCTGCGGCAACCGCAAGTATAGTTGCTATGACAGGATTTACCCCGTTTAAAATAAGTATGGCGCATGTACAGCCGCCAAGGGCAAAGCTTCCGTCAACGGTAAGGTCAGCTATGTCCAAAAGCTTGTATGTAATGTATACGCCCAGCGCCATTATGCCCCAAAGAATCCCCTGTCCTGTAGCGCCAAGCAGGGAAGTTAAAAGATTGCCCATAATTTTCAACCCGCTTTCTAAAAACCTTTTTATTTCTTAATGCTGATAAATTCTATGTCCTTAAATACGCAAAAGGCTGAGCCGTTACTAAACGGCCCAGCTGATAGATTTCAGTCATATTATTGAAACGCCGACATATCAATATTAAGCTTTGCCGCTGTTTCCTCGTTAACAGAAAGCTCATATTCGTCCTCAGGCTGGTACTGTATAGGCATTTCTGCAGGGTTCTTGCCGTTTACAAGTATATCAACTGCCATTTCGCCTGCCATATGTCCAAGCTTATAATAATCAATTCCGTATGTGGCAAGACCGCCGGCCTCTACCATTCCGCCCTCTCCGCAGATAACAGCGAGATTATTGTCGGTAGCTACCATTGATACCGTTGCCATTCCGTTTGCTATTGTATTGTCTGTAGGGGCAAAAATTACGTCAACCTTGCCTACCATTGACTCAACAACAGTCTGGATTTCATTTGTGCTTGATACGGTAAAGTCTATAGCCTCAAGGCCGTTGTCAGTACATGCCTGTCTTGCCATTTCAGCCTGAATTGCTGAGTTTGACTCTGCCGAGCAGTAGAGGATACCAACCTTAGATGCGTCGGGGAATACGTCCTTAAGAAGCTTAATCTGGTCTGCAATAGGTGTAAGGTCTGACGTACCGGTTACATTTGCTCCGGGCGCGTCGTTTGAAGCGACAAGTCCGCTTTCAGCAGGGTCTGTAACGGCTGAGATAACGACGGGTATATCCTTTGTCATGCCTGCAACTGCCTGTGCTGCCGGTGTTGCGATTGCGTAAATAAGGTCGTTGCCGTCGTTTACAAGCTTTTCCGCTATGGTCTGGCATGTAGGCTGGTCGCCGGAAGCGTTCTGCTGGTCAACCTCATATTTAATGCCGGATTCGTCAAGGGCTGCTATAAAGCCCTCATTCGCCTTGTCAAGGGCAGCGTGCTGTGTAAGCTGAAGTACACCGATTTTATATGTTTTGTCGCCTGTGCTTTCAGTCTGTTCTTTGTTTTCTTCGTTTGACTGCTGCTGTGTGTTAGCAGAAGAGCCGCATGCCGTAAGGGCAAGTGCCGCTGTTAAAGCAACAGCTGCTTTTAAAAATTTCTTCATAAAATTTCCCCCTAATATATTTAATCATTCTGCCGGGCGTCCATCTGTCTTCCCAGCGGTTACTACACATTATACTACAGCCGTTTAAAGCTTTCAATCGCTAAATTAACTATAAAGGGATAAAATTAAACATAATATGGGCAAAAATTTTGTTATAAATGTATAATCCTAAAAAATACAGTAAAATGTTAATTTAATTTTGGCTAAATTTTGCCTGTGCTATTTCAGCTATGACTTCGGCACACTTTTCATGTGACATTATGGAGCTGTCAATCATAAGATTTCTGTATTTCGGCGAATAAAAGGATTCTCCGGTGTGGAGCCTGTAGAAATCCTGCCTTGCCTTATCAACCTTTTCAACGCAGTCCTCAGCCATTCCCTGAGAAAGCCCAAGCTCGTTTTCACTGTTTATAATACGCGTGTCATAGGGAGCGTATATAAATACGTTAAGCATATCCTTATGGCCGGACTCATGAAGGATGAAATCGGAACATCTGCCAACTATTACACAGTCTCCTGCCGAGGCCAGGTCTAATATAACGCTCTTTTCCATTTCATATAGGGTATTCTGCATTGAAGAGGTTCCTCTTCCAAGGGGATACATCATTTTTTGAAAAACAGATATTTTCTTATCCTCGAAGTTAGAAAGCTCTTCAACGCTGCCACGGAGTTCCTTTGCGGTAAGCTCAATAATGTCGCGGTCATAATATTTAATGTTCATTTTTTCCGCCG